>JAJXTL010000228.1 GCA_021783855.1 Pseudomonadota bacterium | reverse complement strand
GCGCAATCGGGCAGCGCTGGCCTGGTGTCGGTTTCACCTTATGCATTCATCTTTTTCAATCGTATATACTGATGCCTGTCCCCGGCAAATCGAACGAATAGACTTATCATAAAAAAGGAAGTTCGCGTATGACCGTCACCGCACATTGGGAACATTTCCCCCATCAAGCCGATGTCGGCAGCATACGCAGTTTTCTGGCGCGCAAGGTGGCGCGGGTAGTGCCACTCATCTGCATCAAGGGATAAGGTGCCGACGATGAAAAACCCCAATGACCTGCACCCGCAGCCTGGCGACGCGCTGCTGATCGTCGATGTGCAGAACGACTTTCTGCCCGGGGGCAGTCTGGCGGTGCCGATGAGTGATGAAATCGTGCCGGTGCTCAACCGCTATTTGAATATTCTTTCAGCGTTGCCGGTATTTGCGACACGTGACTGGCATCCCGTGCAACATTGCTCCTTCCGCGCAGAGGGCGGGCCTTGGCCACCGCACTGCATAGCAGACACGTTTGGTGCAGAGTTCGCAGCAACACTTCAGCTGCCGCCTTCCGCTGTGATCATTTCCAAGGCGGCTACTCTGGAGCAGGATGCCTACTCCGGATTTCAGGATACTAACCTTGATTCTCTGCTGCGCGCCAGCAACATCCGCCGTTTATTCATCGGCGGGCTCGCCACCGATTATTGCGTGCTCAACACCGTGCGCGATGCGCTGAAACTCGGATATCAGGTGTTGCTGCTGGGAGATGCGATTCGTGCGGTCATGCCTGGTGATGGGCAGCGCGCCGAAAAGGAGATGATCAGTCTTGGTGCGCAACGCATCATGGTGGAAGCGGTAACCGTCCTATGAACAGCGTGCTGCTCACCGATCTCTATCAGCTCACGATGCTGCAGGGTTATTACGACTGCGGCATGAAAGATGTCGCGGTGTTCGAATTTTTCGTGCGCAAGCTGCGTCCCGGTCGCGGCTTTCTGATTGCCGCGGGCCTCGAGCAAGCGCTGCAATTTCTGGAAGATTTGCACTTCACTCCGGAGGAGCTCGCATGGCTGGCGTCCACAGGGCGCTTCAGCGATCATTTTATCACCCAACTTGAAGTCTTGCGCTTCACCGGCGATGTGCATGCGATGCCGGAGGGCACTGTATTTTTTCCGAACGAACCCATCCTGCGCGTAACCGCACCGATCGCGCAAGCGCAACTGGTCGAAACCAGGCTGATCAACCTGCTGCATTTCCAGACACTGATCGCCTCCAAGGCCGCACGCATGGTTCTGATAGCACCTGATAAACTGCTGGTGGACTTCGGGCTGCGCCGCGCGCATGGCGCGGAAGCAGGGTTGCTGGCAGCGCGCGCCAGTTATATTGCAGGTTTCACCGGCACAGCGACAGTGCAGGCCGGCAAAGAATTCGGCATTCCGTTGTTCGGCACGATGGCGCATTCCTTCATACAGGCGCACGATGATGAGGTGCTGGCCTTCGAGCATTTCGCCCATGCCCAGCCTGACAACGTCGTACTGCTGATCGATACCTATGACACCGAAGCTGCAGCGCGCAAGGTGGTGGCGCTTGCACCCAGGCTGGAGCGCGATGGCATCCGCATCAAGGGCGTGCGCATCGACTCAGGTAATCTTGCCGATCATGCCCGGCAGGTGCGGCAGATACTTGATGCAGGCGGCCTGCATCACGTTACGATCTTTGCCAGCGGCGACCTGGACGAGTATCTGCTGCGCGACATGTTTGCCTCGGACGCACCGATAGATGGCTTAGGCATCGGCACGCGGATGGATACGTCCAGCGATATGCCTTATCTCGACTGCGCCTATAAACTTGTTGAGTATGCCGGCAAGCCGCGGCGCAAGCGTTCCGAAGGGAAGCAAACCTGGCCCGGGCGCAAGCAGGTATACCGCAGCTACGGTGCCGATGGCCGCAACGCAGCGGATGTGGTGACGCTTGAGAGCGATGCGCAGCCGGGCGATCCGCTTGTCAAACCTGTGATGCGCGGCGGCAATCGTCTAGCGGCAGCCACGCCTGTTGCAGACATCCGCAGCCACGCGGCAGCGAATCTTGAAAGGCTGCCAGAACCCCTGCGCCAACTGCATGAGACTGATGCATACAGCGTTGAAATATCGCGTGCGTTGCATGAACTTTCGGAGAAGGTTGACTTGAACCGCTCGTGATTTGCGGCACAAGGCATAGTTTCAGGCTGCTCAAAAAGCATCGATTTCACTGCTGTTTTGAGATGCAGCAAGGTGTTATGCTGCCGGCAGTTTTTATCTGAAGGAAAAAACGCATGTCTGATCTCAATGACCCCAGAGTGTTCTTTGCCGCAGAACGAACCCTGCTCGCATGGAATCGAACCAGCCTGACCCTGATGGCTTTCGGCTTTGTGATAGAAAGGTTCGGGCTTTTCATGCACCTGCTGTTGCCCAAACAGTTGGGTGCTGCAGGGAAAGGCGTCTCGTTCTGGGTCGGGATCGCCTTTGTTGTGCTGGGGGCTTATTGTGCGGCCTCGGCAACGATGCAATACCGCAGGGTGTTAAAGACGCTGAAGCCTGTCGAGATTCCGGATGGCTATCACGTCAACGCAGGCGTGATCACCAATCTTATCGTCGCATTGCTTGGTGTCGCCCTGGTCATCTACCTGTACTTTGCGCAATAAATTTCTGCTGCCCACGAGCGCGGCATCAGCGTAGAAGCAATCAGGTGCTTAATCCGGAGACGGCGGAATGGCTGGCCGCAATGAGCGGCCAGATTCTGGTTGACGATGAGACACGCCGGGTTGAAAAGAACCTTGGGCAGGCCGACATTGTGAGCGGTGAACGCAGTATCCGCCAAGCAGACCGCTATCTGGTGGACGTGAACATGCTGCTGAATTTGCCACGAAGTTCGGCAGTAGTACTTGGGGATGGCTTGGCCAAGTTTGTTTCGATTCGGCCAATCAAGACCGAAAGAATGGCAATCTCTGCGATAGTCAGCATGTCTTCCGGACCGTCGATTCCATCAAGTTTTATGCGCTCGTTGCCGTGTGGTGAACTGGGTCAGGGAATTTAGACTGCCACAGGAATGGAATGTCCTGCCTATCGGGGCAGGTATTTAATAGCGAGCATGTCAGTTTTCTGTGATTTCTGGAGGGTGTGGTATGTTGGTGCCATGCATATGATTTGCTTCTACCATATATTTCATAAATACTTTGGTAGATGGAGCAAGATGTTTACCCGCCGGATAAACCATATACCATTTCCGCTTAAGCGGAAAGCCTTTCACATCAAGCACAACCAATTCGCCGCTTGATAATTCAGTGCGTATCGTACTCGCACTCAGTACGGCAATACCAAGCCCCCCGGCAACAACTTGTTTAACGGCTTCATTGCTGCCGAGTTCCATGCGCATTTTGAGCGTAACGCCGTGACGTTCGAAAAATTTTTCGGTAGCAAGTCGAGTGCCCGATCCTGATTCGCGAAAAATAAACGGGAGTTCTTTCATACGTGTAGGTGCAATATCCTTTTCAAGCGCCAGTGGGTGTGTCGGGCTGGCAGTTACCACCAGATCATTGTCGGCGAATGGTTTTGATACCACATTTATATGCTCGGGCGGCTGTCCAAAAATGTAGAGATCGTCCTGATTGCGCGCTAGCCGTTTCAGCAACTCCTCACGGTTTCCCATAAACAAGGCGGCATCAACACCGGGATGTTTTACACAGAAATCCCCTAATAAACGCGGAATAAAATATTTTGCCGTGGCAAGTGTGGCGAGCTTGAGGCTGCCTTTCTCCAGTCCCTGAAGTGCGGCCAATTGCTGAGTAAGTTGCTCCAATCGCTCCAGTACGTCACGACAGGCGGACCAGGCAACATCACCAGTAGGAGTCAGCGATATTTTTTTACCGATTTGTTCAAACAGAGGCTGGCCGATTACATCTGCAAGTTGCTTGACCTGTATGGATAGCGCAGGTGGAGTCAAATGCAGCTCTTCGGCGGCACGCGCGAAACTCAGGTGACGCGCAACTGCATCAAATATTTTCAGCTGATGCAGGGTAGCGTGAAGTATATGCATAGTTTATGTTGAATATAAGTTAATGATAATTGTAAAAACAATTAACTTTTATTAATTAAATCACTTTAACAGAATACAGCCAAACCATTGGAAGATCGG
>JAJXTL010000227.1 GCA_021783855.1 Pseudomonadota bacterium | reverse complement strand
CGTTTGCTGTGGTGATTGTAGGCGGGATTATCACTGCGACGCTGTTTACCTTGCTGCTGTTGCCGCTGTTGTTTCCCGTGTTCGCCGAGGAGGTCAATGTCGAAGCAGGTCAGCCGCTAGTCAGCGAATGAGTTGTTCAGTCCAGCCAGTTCGAAACCGCCTGGCTGATGAAATGCCAATCCGGGGGGCGGCTCTAACGGGCATGGCGAAGATGCCACCTCTGATGATGCAAAGATTCTCGCAGGGATGACGCCCTGAGGGCACCAACTCGCAAACTCGCCATGCCCGTTTCCCTCACCCAAACCCTCTCCCGGAAGGCGAGGGAACAACTGTATCGCTACGCGAGTTTCATGTTAAGATCGCATGATCCGGGGCGGCAACGGGTGACAATATGAATGGATTTTTAGTTAGCCACTGGATGACATTTCACGGCCTGGTCGTGATGGTGGGGCTGGCCGTTTATGTTGCCTCGTCACATACCCTGCACCTTCGCCGTCATCCCTCGGCAGCTATCGCCTGGGTCGTATCGCTCATATTGCTGCCTTATGTCGTGCTGCCTCTTTATCTGGTATTTGGCAGTCGAAAGTTGGGCAATAACCGCGCGGCCAGACATGAATTGACAGTGCGTGCTTCCTGTCCTGATACGCTCAAGTCCCGAACACAACAACTCGCAGCCATCATGGCGCTTCCCGCTGCATCCTCTTGTCATTTGCTGAATATTCATGAAGATGGCACGCAGGCATTGCAAGCTCTGCGCAACATGATAGAGGGTGCGACGCGTACAATTGATCTCTGTACCTTCATGTTCGCGCAAGACAAGCTGGGTGAAGAAATCGCCGATAGCCTCAAGCGGCGGGCGCAGGCAGGCATACAGGTGAGATTGCTGGTTGACGGTGTGGGCGCCTATCTTGGCGCCCGCACTGACTTTACCAGCCTGTCGCAGGCAGGTGTCGAAGTGGTGCTTTTTGTGCCGCCTTTTCGCTCATCCCTGCGAGGGCGTACTAACCTGCGCAATCATCGCAAGATGGTTGTCGTCGATAACGGCTGGCTCTGGTGCGGAGGCAGGAATCTTGCGGCTGACTATTTTGAAGGTGACGCGACATCGACAGGCAAAGGCTCGCCCTGGATCGACCTGACTTTCGATCTGCATGGCAAGCTGGCACTGCAAGCACAGCTGCAGTTCGATCAGGACTGGAAATTTGCAACGCAAGGCGGACGTCGCGAATCGCCGATCATCGAGGATCAGCCGCCAGAATCCGCCGTCGGACAGCTGATTGCCAGCGGGCCCGACCAGATGGACGATACACTCTACACAGTGCTGGTCTCAAGTTTTTTCAATTCCAGAAAATCCATTCTGGCAGTCACGCCTTATTTCGTGCCTGACCCCACGCTACTCATGTCGCTCACGCTCGCTGCCCGCAGAGGAGTCAAGGTCGACCTGCTTTTGCCCGAAAAATCCAACCACAGGCTGGCTGATCTTGCCCGGCACCGTGCATTGCGTGAGCTCACCTCGGCGGGTGCACAGGTCTGGTTTTTGCCCGATATGATTCATGCCAAGGCTGTGGTGGTTGATGATGAGCTCGCGCTGGTGGGCACGGCCAATCTGGATCAGCGCAGCCTGTTCCTGAATTATGAAATGATGGTTTCATTTTATGAACCCGCTGACATTAAACGCTTTTCAACGTGGATTGAACATCAGTTGAGCAAAGCGGTTCCTTACCATGCCCGGTCGCCAAAAATTTGGCGAGAGATTGCCGAAGGTCTGCTGTTATGGCTGGCTTTTCAGTTGTGAAGCGAGTGAAGGGGCGCATATGGTATTGAAAATAAATGAGGGAGCTACCCGGGAAGAAACAGCTATTTTGCCGTGCCCGAGATTGTAATCCAACCTTGTTCGAGAGCGTATTTGGTGAGACCTGCGGGGGTGTCGATGTTCAGCTTGCGGCGCAGATTGAGGCGATGTGCCTCAATTGTGCGGACACTGACGCCCATTTTTTTTGCGATGTGCTTATTGTTGTCGCCTTGCGCAAGGAAAATCAATACCTTGCGCTCTCGCTCGGTCAGCAGTTTAGGGGTATCGCCTGTGCCGCTTAGTGCTGCGACCACTGCGGAGCTGTAGTAGGCGCCACCTGCTGCCACCAGTTTAATGGCGGCGATAATTTCTCCGGAAGGCGCATCTTTTAAGACGTAACCAAAGGCGCCGGCGCGCATGGCACTGGAGACATATTCTTTGTTATCGTACATGCTGAGGATCATGATGCGAGTGTCAGGCAGCAGATCGACCAGTTTGGCGGTCAGCTCGATGCCGCTCATATCCGGCAGACGAATATCGACGAGGATCAGGTTCGGGCGTAAGGTGGCCGCCAGCGACAATGCCTCTTGTGCATTGCTCGCCTCGCCGACAACGCATATGTCAGGAACATCGCCGAGTCGTGCCCGCAGTCCGTCGCGAACCAGTTGATGGTCGTCGACCAGCATCAGCCTGATGCCGGTAAATCCGGTGTGCAAGCCTGTCACGCGTAGAGTCCTTTTGATTTGTCTGAGTGCAAAAGTATGGCTAACAGTTCGGTACAGCCCGGAACTGACGCAATGACAAGCTTACCACCGTAATGTTCGATACGCTCACGCATGTTGCGTAATCCGATGCCGCCGTTGCGCGAATTGTCGATCCCGGTCGGATCGAAACCCTGACCGTCATCGGTAATGCTGAGTCTGAGCCCGGTTATGTCATGATCGAGGGCAAGCAGCACATGCTGTGCTCCGGCATGGCGTTCGATGTTCATCAAGCCTTCCTGGGCGATGCGGAACAGTGTCGTCATGCTGCCGTCTTCGGTAACATCGGTGCAAGCCGCAATGCGGGTGTCGACAATGATGCCGGTGCGTTGACGGAATTCATCGGATAGTTGTTGCAGGGCGGACGACAGCCCAAAATTATCGAGCAGCGACGGGCGCAGATCATGCGATATGCGACGGATTTCTGAAATGGCGCTGGCAAGTCCGAGCAATCCCTTGTCGATTTCCGGAATGGCATTGTCGCGGCCATCGGCCAGTCGCTCCTGTGCCAGCTCGAAGTGATACTTGGTCGATACCAGCAGTTGGCTCAGTCCATCGTGAAGCTCACGCGAAACCCGGCCGCGTTCTTCTTCCTGCAGGCTGACGATGCGCTGTGCCAGCGTCTTCAGTTTTCTGTCGGCGAGCCGGTGTTCACTGATATTGAGCGCCATTCCGCCGGCGAATACTGTCAGCGATGCGACAACGGCAACCAATGCCAGACCGGCGATAGTGGAGAACGTGTGTGCAGACATCTCTTCGCGCATTTTTAAAGTGCTGGCAGCGACGTCGTCAAGATATATTCCCGTGCCGAGTACCCAGCCCCAGCGGTCGAGCATGACAACGTAGCCGAGTTTGTCTGCTTCTTGTCCGGACGAAGGTTTGCGCCAGACATAACGCTGGAAGCCCCCGCCGGATTTGGCAGTCGCTATCAGTTGTTGAATCACGGCCAGGCCGTTGGAGTCATGCATATTCCACAAGTTCTGACCGACCAGCTTAGGCTGCCGCGGGTGAACCAGGTTTTTTCCGGTCAAGTCGTAGGCGAAGAAGTAACCGTCGTCGCCGTAACTCATCTCAGTCAGGATGCGGAGTGCCTCAGCTTTGGCGGCTGCGTCATTGCGTCCGGAGGCATAGTCAATTGAAGTCAGTGCCAATTGTACGTAATGCTGCAATTCTGCGCGTTTGGCATCGAGCAAGCTTTTTTCGAGCAACGATTGTTCTTCCCGACTCAGGTCGCGCACCTGTATCGTCACCAGTGTGGCAATGGCGAGTATAGCCCCGATCAGGGGCAGTACAGCCAGCACCATAATTTTATGTTTTAGTTGCACCGATTATTACCCGTGGAGGCAGAGCGGCGCATTCTAACAGGTTGCTGAAAAACTCATTGCGCGTGTCGATATTGCGTCAAAAAGCGGCTCAAAATACGCATTTACTGACTGTAAACTCCGTTTTTTCGCCCCTTTTTTTCTTATCTCGGCTTCGCTCATGACGTTTTTCAACAGCCTGCCAAATCGTTCCGTGGCAAGCCACCTTGTAAGTAGTAATACCAATCTGTCTTCGGTAGTAATGCGTATGGTCGAACGGGTCGATGATTGCGAAAATAAACAG
>JAJXTL010000226.1 GCA_021783855.1 Pseudomonadota bacterium | reverse complement strand
CAAACCGGATACCGTAATGAACCCCCCGATGTTCCATGTCTCCGGTTTATTGGATGTCCGAACGTAGTCGGTAGCCATGGTGATTGTCGCGAAGTCCAGCACAAAAACGAGCAGCAACATCGCAAAGGCGGAAACGACAAATTTACCGGTCACCATGAAAGCGATGGCCACGAAAGCAGCCTTCAGGATCGTCCGGCTGATCTTGTTGATGATCCATGTCAGGATGCGCTGGTAAATCGTCCGCCCCTGCTCAATCAAGGCCACGATGTTTGTCAGCCCCGGTTCAGTCAGAACCACGCTTGCGGCGCCCTTGGCGACGTCGGTAGCCGAACTGACGGCAATACCCACTTCGGCCTGGCGCAGCGCGGGGGCATCGTTGACACCATCTCCCGTCATGCCGGTCACATGCCCTGCGGCCTGCAACTGCTGCACCACGATATATTTATCCTCCGGATACACCTCGGCAAAACCATCGGCGCCCGCCAGCAAGTCAACCGCATAGTTGCCGGCCTGCGCGCTCGCGGCCTTCAGGTCCGACACGCGCTGGATGTTGGGCAACCCCACTCCCTGTGCGATTTCACTCGCGATCGTCAGCGCATCGCCGGTAAGCATCTTCACCGAAACGCCGAGGCCGTGAAGTTCAGCGATGAGTTGCCTGGCGTCAGGGCGAGGCGGGTCAAACAGCGTCACCAGCCCAAGCAATACGGGCACCCCCGTCTCCGGGCCGCGCGCCACCGCCAGCGTCCGATATCCCTTCAGTGCCGATTCGCCGGCCCGCGTCTCCAATACCTCGATCGCCGGATTCCGGAGCCCGCAGGCCTCGGCGACGGTCCGCACTGCGCCTTTCATCACCCGCTGCCGCTGACCGTCCTGCTCGACCACGGCTTCTGTCCGCCGGTTTGTTGCATCGAACGGTATGAAGGAGATCGTCGTGACCGCAGCCGAACTATCAAAGATGTGCCGCTCTTTTGCCGCAGCCAGGAACGCCAAATCGATCGGGTCCTGGTTGGACTCCTGAGATGCGAGTGCTGCAGCTAACAACACATCGGATTCTGTCGCAAGTTCCAGCGGGATCACGCCGGTGACGGCCAGTTGATTCATCGTGATCGTGCCCGTCTTGTCCACGCACAACACGTCCATCGTCGCGGCATCCTCCGCTGCACTGAGGCGCGTGACCAGCACGCCGCGCTTCGCCAGCTCTTTCGCCCCGACAGCCATGCTGACCGTGAACATCACCGGAAGGGCGACCGGCACAGCACTCATCAACAGCACGAGCATGAGCGGAATCATTTCGAGCAGCGGCACATGCCGGATCAGCGACAACACGATCACCAGGCCTAGCAGCGCGCCGACAATGACGAACAGCCAGCGCACAACCTTGGCGACCACCGCTTCGATATGCAGCTTCGGACGAGCCTCCTGCACCAGTTGCGTGGTACGACCAAAGTAGGTTTTTGCACCGGTCAGAATCACCACGCCGTTGCCTTCACCCCGGCGGACGACGGAACCCGATGCAAGCACTTGTGCAGAAGCCTTGTCTGCGTTCTTCGATTCGCCGGTGAGCGCGGATTGGTCAATACTCAATGTACCGGCAAGCAGCATCACATCTGCAGGAATGATATCGCCGGAGCGCACGCGGATGATGTCGCCGGGAACCAGTTCCCGCGTGGGAATAATCTGCCACACTGACTCACGCAAGACGCGTGCACTGACCTGCAGGCGTTGCCGCAGCGTTTCGACGACGCCGGCTGCCCGGTGCTCCTGCATAAAGCTCAGTATGGCATTGACAACCAGCAGTGCGCTCACCACAGCAAGATCGGAGTATTTACCGAGGATGGCTGACAAAAGCATGATAAGCTCAAGCATCCACGCCGACACGCCCCAGAATTTTCCGAGAAACTTGCGGAATGGGTGGCCTTTTTGTTCGGCCACTTCGTTGTAACCGTTTGCATTACGGCGCACCCCCACTTCCGCACTCGTAAGACCTGCCTCTGGATTTACGTCGAGTGCAGCCAGCGTATCAGGAATGGATGCTGTGTCGGCTGCCGTCGTCGGCATTACTCGAAAAAACTCCGTTTCAGATTCATTTTGCACGAATCAACAGCACAGGTTTTGTGGCAACGCGCACCAGCCCCTCGGCTACGCTGCCAAGAAACAGGTGCTTTAGACCCTTGCGACCATGGGTGCTGATCACAATAAGATCTGCCTGCCAGGTATCGGCATCTGCCGCAATCATTTCCGGAATGCGACCCGCCAGTGTCTCAACTTCAATCAGGTGAGTTTCGGCCTGTATCCCGCCCTTTTTCACCACCTCCTCCGCCTTGCGAAGAATTTCCCGCCCACTTTTGGCTACCATGTCGATAATATCAGTCAGATTGGGAAATTCTGCATCCAGGCCGATGTTCGCCATATCTATAACATGCACGATACGCAATTGCGCCTGATTTTCTTGTGTCAGTTTGATTGCTTCCAGCAAAGCCTGTTCCGAACTGTGACTGCCATCTACTGCAACTAAAATACGCTTGAACATCGCCGCCTCCTTGAATTATTTTTTCGCCTCCAATTATGGATGGATACTACTCTTCAATAAAAACTTATCAAGCATATCCTGATACATCACAGTCTCCCGACTCTTTCATACGCCCCGCATCATCCACCACCAGGCGGTGAGCGTAATAAATGAGAACACCAGTCCGACCGCCACCATCAGGGTGGCAAAGGGCGGGTCCAGGTCATGTTCGGTGGCGAGTATCGCGGCGGTGATCATCGGCGGCATGGCCGATTCGAACAGCGTGATCTGTATCGCCTGCCCGTGCGCGCCCAGCAGAGGCACGTACAAAATAAAAAGTACCAGCGGCGCCAGCACCAGCTTGAATCCCAGACCGATTGCCAGCTTCACACCGTTGCCCGCCAGATGTCCCAGACGCAATTGAAAGCCGACCGACAACAGCGCTAACGGCGCCAGCGTGTCGCCCATGCGTTTAAGCACCACGTTCATCCATTCCGGATAAGCCACCGGCAACAACAGCAGCGCAATCAGCAGCGCGATGAAAGGCGGAAAACGCAGCACCCGCTGCGCCATTTCGCTCAACTTCGGACGACCCGAAGAATAAAGCCCGGCGAAAGTGATGCCCAGCGTGGAGAGCACCAGGAACGAACCCAACTGATCGACGATGATGCCGCTGGCGAGCCCCTGATGGCCGTAATATGCCTCGATCATCGGCAACCCCAGATAGGAGGTATTGCCCAGACCGCAGGTCAGCACCAGCGCGCCCACGGTAGACCGCGGCCAGTTCATCCAGCGTCCAAGCACCCAGAAAAATCCGGCCGACATCGCAAACAACAGCCAGCCCATCGCCGCCATCAGGCCGACATGGGCACCCAGCTTCAGATCGTGCACATACAGCAGCGTCAGCGCAGGCAATGAGATGTGAATGATGAAGCTGTTGAGCACGGCGGGCGTGTTGACCGGCATGCGCTTGTAGCGGTGCAGCAGCACACCGGCGGCGAAACACAAGATGAGCAGTATGATGTTATTCATATTTTTCCGTCATTCCGGCGAAAGCCGGAATGACAGTCATTGCGGAATGTTCGCGCTGATGAACGCCTTCAGGGTTGCCACATCCGCATCCATCACTGTAACGCGTTGCGGCAACTCTTCGATGCCTTCCATAGAGGCAGGACGCTCCGGTTTACGGCCCAGCGCTTCGACGATGGTTTCCTCGAACTTGGCAGGCAATGCGGTTTCCAGGCAGATCAGCGGCAGGCTGGGGCGGCGCTGTTCCAGACCAACCTTCAGCCCGTCTGCGGTGTGGGTGTCTATCATTACGCCGTATTCCTGCCACATCTCGCGGATCGTCTTGAGGCGATCCATATGCGTGCTCTTGCCGGAAGCAAAACCGAATTTCGGCAGTTCATCCCAGTACGGCGTGTGCTTGATATCGAAGGCCGCCGTATCGGGCGCACTGCCCGCGTCCACCCGGTTCCAGAACTCGCGCACCTTTGCGCCGTCGCGCCCGACCAGATCATATACGAAGCGTTCGAAGTTGGACGCCTTGGAAATATCCATCGACGGACTGCTGGTCTCATAAGTATGTTCGGAACCGCGCGGACGGTAGACACCGGTACGGAAAAACTCATCCAGCACGTCGTTTTCGTTGGTAGC
>JAJXTL010000225.1 GCA_021783855.1 Pseudomonadota bacterium | reverse complement strand
AGCCTCCATCAAACCCGGGGCGGTTCATTAACTGGAAGGCGCCGATGGCGAAGCTGAGAGTGGTAAAACCAAAAAAATCGAATGCCGATTTGCGAATCTTCGTTTCCGGCATAAACAACAGGACACCGAGAAATGAAAGGATACCGAAGGGTACGTTGATATAAAACACCCAGCGCCAATTGTAGTTCTCAGTAAGCCAGCCTCCAAGAACGGGACCTAAAATCGGTCCGATAATGACGGCCATTACCCACATGGACATCGCACGCGCATGCTTTTCTGGCGGGTTGATATCGAGCAGCACCGCTTGCGACATCGGAATCAGGGCTGCACCGCACAGACCCTGAAACAGACGGGCAAGGACAATCTCGGGTAGCGACTGGGCCAATCCGCACAAGGCCGATGCAACTGTGAAGCCGACGATGGAATACAGAAATACGCGCCGTCGACCAATCTGGCCCGCAAGCCATCCGCTTAATGGTGTCATGATTGCGGCGGCAATGATGTAAGAAGTAAGTACCCAAGTCATCTGATCCTGCGTGGTCGACAGAGAACCCTGGATGCGTGGCAGGGCCACATTGGCGATCGTATTGTCGAGTGCTTGCATGATGGATGCCAGCATCACCGACGCGGTAATTAAACCACGGTTGTGAACACTACCAGGCTCTTCTGCGAGCGCCTCTGTCACTTGCGGCCACCAAGCATAGTGACCGATCTCGCCTCGGCGGTCTCAAACAAATGGCGCTGGTAGTGCGTGTCCACGCTAACATCTGCGCTCAAGCCTCCTTTTAGCGGAAATTTGACCGGATCAGGGTGATCAAGCTTGATGCGCACGGGCAAACGTTGCACGACTTTAACCCAGTTGCCTGTCGCATTTTCCGCTGGCAATACCGAGAATTGCGAACCAGTGCCTGGGCTGAGGCTGGCTACTCGCCCATCAAAGGTTTTATCCGGATAGCTGTCAATCTGTATCGTGGCTTTCTCCCCAGGCTGCATGTGCGCGAGCTGGTCTTCCTTGAAATTTGCTACGATCCAGACGTCGCGTGTAGAAACCAGCGCAAATACCGGTGCTGCTGCATTGATATGGCTGCCAACCTGCAATTCTTCGACGCGTGTAACCACGCCGTCAGCCGGCGCTCTGACCAGGGTGTAAGACAGATTGAGTTTGGCGCGGTCGAGCAACGCTTGGGCCTGCTGTACCTCGGGATGGCGATCCAAAACAATATCAGGATTGCCCGCCAGGTTCGCAATCACGGCGGCGGTCTGCTGCTTGATTCCGCTCAGATGGGCACGTGCTGTTTGATACGCATGCAGGGCCTCATCCATCTGAACCTGTGATGTGATACCCGTTTTGGACAATCGAAGTGCTCGTTGATACTCGGTCTGAGCGAACTTCAGGGTATCCTGCGCCGATACGATATCTGTCTGATGTTGCCGATAGTTAGCTTTCAACATTTCGACCTTTAACTTTGCTGTAGCAAGTTGAGCGCGCGCGGCGTCGACTGCAATGCGAAACGGTGCATCTTCGAGGCGGAACAACACATCGCCCATATGAACCGGCTGGTTGTCGTGCACGTCAATTTCCGTTACCCGTCCCGCGACGTCGGCACTGATTGCCACTTGAGCGGCTTGCACGTAAGCGTCGTCGGTCTCTTCAAAACGGCCTCCACTTAGATAAAAATAGACAGCGATACCAACCACGACAGCCAGCCCGAGAAGCATCAAAGGCAGGCTCAAACGGGATCGCGAGCTTTTGCCTGGCAATACCTGAGATGTGCCGGGTTCTTGTGCAACTTGTGTGGATTCATCCATGGAGGTCAGTCTGTTGTGGGTTTGGCTGATCGGTGCTTCGCATTTGCCGGGCTTGGTGCAGCCTCACCTGGATGGTCTTCTGATAGAAATTCAACCGGCAAATCTTGAAGCTGGCGCAGATTGCTCTCCAAGCGCTCAAGTACGTCCAGGAAAACATCTCGCTCCGACTGGCTGATGCCGGAAAATGTCTCTGCGCGAGTCAAAGCAGCGAGGCGCCAGATTTCATCGAGTGTCGGTTTAGACTTTGGTGTGAGATAGAGACTGCGTGCTCTTCGATCGATGGGATCTGGCCTCCGCTCGACAGTGCCGTCTGCTTCCATGCGATCGAGAATACGCACGATTGCCATGGGTTCGATATGTGCGAGTTCAGCAAGCTTGGACTGGTTGATGCTCTCGTGACGCTCGAGAATCGTCATAACTTTGCATGTAGGTAGCGTCAATGATATTGCTTGAGCACGTTGCTCGAAGCGCCTTACATACCGACGACTGACTTCCGCGAGTAGAAAGCCGAAACTACGTAAACGATCCATGATCTGTCAATTCATAAAGTAACTATTGATATAGTATCAATAGTTACTTTATTGGGTCAACTTGGAATTTTGTTACAGTGTCAGCTTGGATTCCCTAAGCATTGACTGGAATGCAGCGCATAGCAGACCTGAGTTGTTCATAACACCACTGGCAGCAATGGCCGAACACCGGTCACCCAGGACGATACCAATGACAGTCTGTTGCTGGGACAGAGCAACGTAGTGTGGCGGGTTTAAATCAGAATAGGTGACAGGTTTGGACTGGAATGGGTGACGCTTTTTACTGGAATACACAATTCCCCGAACAGGCTGCGCCTGATCGACCTGCCATATCTCATGCGCCATCGAACTTAGTCTGATGCCGACCGCTGTCCACCGCTGCGTTGCGGCGCTTCATGACGACGCCACTCCTGTAGGGCATGGCCGCATCACCGACCGGAGAGGCAGCGCAGCTTGGCGCACGCCGCACGCCCGTCAACCCCCGGCCCGCACCGACCGAGTTGGGGGTGTGACGGCCGCGCTTTGCGCGTGCGCCCGGATCGCAGCGCTCCGATCGGGAGCGTCCATTCAAGGAGTTGCGATCATGAACCTCATCACCGAAACACAGCGCGCGCAATTGCTGACCAACGGCCGGCAGTCCCTCGACAACGACGACTTCGACCCACCGCCCGTGGTCAAGCTGTTCACCCCTGACGCGGGCGCGACCTGGCTGCTCACCGAGATTGACCCGGACGACCACGACCATGCTTTCGGCTTGTGCGACCTGGGGCAGGGCTTCCCGGAACTGGGGTATGTGAGCCTGGCCGAGCTGCAATCCGTGCGTGGCCGACTTGGCCTTCCGGTCGAGCGGGATCTGCACTTCATTGCAACGAAGACGATCAGTGCCTATGCGCGTGAAGCGCGGCTCGCGGAGCACATCGTGGCGTAGCCGTCACGCGGGCGCCGCCGCTGGGCAGCGCTCTTTTCTCGCCTACTTGCCCTTCTCGGCCTGGATGGCGGCCAGCTCGCGCCGCACGCGCTCGATGACTTCACCCACCCCCTTGCTGTCGCCGCCATAGGCCAGCGTCAGCAGCGTGAGCGGATGCACTTCCATCACCTCGCACAGCTCGGCGACCTTGCTCAAGGTCGGGCTTTTCAGGCCACGTTCGAGCGAACTTATGTAAGTGCGGCTCGACAAGTCCGAGAAAGCTTCCTGGCTGAGGCCGCGGGCTTTTCTGACTGTCTTGAGCGCCGCAGGGAATGAGTTCTTCGATGTCATCAAATCGTTTCGTGTAAAACGATGATGACACCTGATAGCGCCCTATAGGACTACAATCTATAGTGTTCATTTTATGGTCTTCACTGCTTAAACTTGTGCCGGATGTGTCTCTGCTGAAAACCGCTTTTACTGATATCAGGGGTTCCGTACCTACGCATTCGTCGATTCGTGCCTCCACGGATTCGGTGGAATCCGCTTTGGCGATTTGGCGCAGAAGCGCACTTTCACAGTCACGCTTTGGCGCATCGGCACGTTTGCGCAAAACTGACACCGCGTTGATCGTGACCCCTTGCGCGCAGCAACCATGAAACCACTCATCAACGACGATCACCGCGCCCAACTGCTGGACAACGGCGCTGCCGCCGCGCGTGGCGAGAAGCGCGACCCGCTGCCGGTCGTCAAGTTGTTCACCCTGGACGCACACGCAACCTGGCTGTTGACCGAACTCGATCCCGACGACTGCGATACCGCGTTCGGCCTGCTCGACCTCGGCATGGGCAAGCCGGAACTCGGCTATGTGAGGTTGTCCGTCCTGGAAGGCATTCGCGGGCCGCAGAACCTGGCCGTTGTACGTGAT
>JAJXTL010000001.1 GCA_021783855.1 Pseudomonadota bacterium | reverse complement strand
GGTCGTAGACTAACAACTGCATCGACCTCTTGAGCACTATAGCCTTGTTCTCGCAATAGTCCTGATAAGCGATCAAAAATAAACTCTATAACCTTGGTATCAGTTTGCGGATCAATGTCAATCAAACTTCCGTCGCGTCCCCAAATAGCATTAAGGCGCGAATCGAGAGGCGCCAAACAATCCACACCCGTCATAGCGATACTAAGGATATCCTTTAAGCTCAAATGCAAGTCACGTTCGATCAGCATGCGGATGATGCCCAACGCATGGCGGCGCAAGGCAAACGGATCTTTATCGCCGGTCGGAATCTGGCCGATGCCGAACATGCCGACCAGCGTCTCCAGCTTGTCGGCAAGGGCCACGCAAATACCCACCCTATTGCGCGGCAACTCGTCGCCCGCAAAACGCGGCTTGTAATGATCCTCGATGGCATAGGCGACATCATCAGAGAAGCCATCGTGCTGCGCGTAATAACGGCCCATGATGCCCTGCAACTCGGGGAATTCACCCACCATGTCGGTGAGCAGATCGGCTTTGGCCAGCAAGGCCGCCTGATCCGCCTGCAAGGCCAGCGCCTCGCCGCCCAGTTGCAGACCTATGCTACGCGCAATCGCCTGCACCCGTTCCACGCGTTCGCCTTGCGAGCCCAACTTGTTGTGGTAAACCACGCGCGACAGTCCCAACACCCGTGCATCCAGCGGTTTTTTCCTGTCCTGATCGAAGAAGAACTTCGCATCCGCCAGGCGCGGGCGCACCACGCGCTCGTTGCCGCCGATCACAAGACTTGCATCCTTGGGCCTGATGTTGGAGACGATCAGAAACTTATTGGTGAGTTTCCCCGCCGCATCCAGCAGCGGAAAATATTTCTGATTCGCCTTCATGGTCAGAATCAGGCACTCCTGCGGCACTTCGAGAAAAACTTCCTCGAAGGTACCTGTCAGCACGTTCGGTCGTTCGACCAGCGCCGTCACTTCATCGAGCAAGTCTGCATCCTGTATCGGTCTGAGTCCTTCTCTTGCTGCGGCGACTTCCAGCTGACGCACGATCTCTGCGCGGCGTGTTGCGAAGCCGGCGATCACCGCGCCTTCATCTTCCAGTTGCCTTGCATAGCTGTCGGCATCTTCAATAACGATGACATCAATAGCAGCCTCGAATCGGTGGCCGCGCGTCGTGTTGCCCGCCGTCAGCCCCAGCACGCTGACCGGCACAATTTTTCTGCCATGTAGAGCCACCAGACTGTGAGCCGGGCGGACAAAGTTGACCACAGGCCAGCCGTCGCCGGTCGGATCGGGATATGTCATCACACGGGCAATCGGCAATTTTGCCAGCGCCTCGACAAGCGCCTTTTGCAAACCGTCCACGAGCTTTGCACCGGCCGCCACGCTGTCGAAATACAGGACTTCCGCCTTACCGTCCATCTCGCGCTTGAGTTCCGTCACGACTGACGCATCGGCGCCCATACTTGCAAGCTTTTTAAGCAGCGCAGGGGTCGCCTGCCCCTCCGCATCCAGCCCCACCTTGACCGGCATCAGCTTCTGAGACACGGATTTATCCGCCGCCTGCGCAAACACACCATCCACACGCACCGCAAGACGGCGCGGCGTGGCGTAAACCGTCACCGCTGCCTCTTTCAGCGCCAGTCCCTGCGCCACCAGACTTGCGGACAACACGTCGGCAAAGCTCTCGCCCAGTTTCTTTAAAGACTTGGGCGGCAGCTCTTCGACGAACAGTTCAACCAGCAGATTTTTGGTACTCATGCTGCCACCTTCTTATCGATCTGAGCCAATACTTCGTCCGCCCAGTTTTTGGGTGCCATCGGAAAGCCCAGGCGTGCGCGACTGTCCAGATAGGCGGCGGCCACGCTGCGCGCCAGATTGCGTATCCGTCCGATGTAGGCTGCGCGTTCGGTCACCGAAATCGCACCTCGGGCATCCAGCAGGTTAAAGCTGTGCGCGGCTTTCAGAACCTGTTCATAGGCAGGCAGCGCCAACTTGTTCTCCATCAGATGTCTGGCCTGTTTCTCGTGACTGCCGAAGGCGCCCAGCAAGAATTCCACATCGCTGTGCTCGAAGTTGTAGGCCGATTGCTCGACTTCGTTCTGGTGATACACGTCGCCATAGGTGACGCCCTCGGTCCAGGTCAGGTCGTAGACGCTTTCCACCCCTTGCAGATACATCGCCAGACGCTCCAACCCGTAGGTAATCTCGCCGGTGATAGGTCGACAGTCGATGCCGCCTACCTGCTGAAAATAGGTGAACTGAGTGACTTCCATGCCGTTCAGCCAGACTTCCCAGCCCAGCCCCCAGGCGCCCAGCGTCGGGTTCTCCCAGTCATCCTCGACGAAGCGGATGTCGTTCTGTTTGAGATCGAAGCCCAGCGCCTCCAGCGAACCCAGATAAAGTTCAAGAATATCGGCAGGCGCAGGTTTCAACACGATCTGGAACTGGTAGTAATGCTGCATGCGGTTCGGATTTTCGCCGTAGCGGCCATCCTTCGGGCGGCGCGATGGCTGCACGTAAGCCGCGCGCCAGGGCTCAGGGCCCAATGCGCGCAGAAAAGTGGCGGTGTGCGAAGTGCCCGCACCGACCTCCATGTCGTAGGGTTGCAGCAGCGCGCAGCCCTGCTTGTCCCAATAATTCTGTAGTGTCAGGATGATTTGCTGAAAGGTGAGCATGAACAAAAACCGGCAGGATTTACCAAAGGGCGCATTTTACGGGTTTTAAGCCTTTTGCGTCAGCCCCAGTGTAATTCTGCGGAATTTTTGCGCACAAGACGGCATCAAGTTTCAAAAAAATATGCCTTCATCGCGCACCACCTTTCGTCGTCAGCCTGTATTGCTGCGACGGGCTGCGGGGCGAACCGGGCTGGGTCATCTCGATCAATCCGGCGGACAGGGCAGGGTTGAGATAGTTGTTTCTAAAGGTTGGCCGATGCTGCAAGCCTAACCGCATCATCAGATCGGCAGCCTTGAGTGCACCGTATCCTTGCAAGACCGAGAGCAACCGTTTTACTTGATCGGTTACTTGATCGATTACTTGATCGGTATGCGCCACTTCTCCCATGGCGGTTAGCAGGGCTTGCAGCATGAAAGCGATAAAAGGCGTCGCTTCGGCTGCACCGTCAGACTCCGCCAGCGCCTGATAATAGGCGGCTTGCTGCTCGCGAATAACAGTCTCTACCGGAAGGTATGCCAACAGAGGCTTCCAGCGACTCAGGATCAGCGTTTGCCACAGGCGTCCCATGCGCCCGTTGCCGTCGGCAAAAGGATGAATGAATTCGAACTCATAATGGAATACGCAACTGGCGACCAAGGGTGAAACCTCACCTCGCGCAAGCCATTCGTGCAAATCCTTCATCAAGACCGGCACACGCTTGGCAGGTGGCGCCATATGCACCAAGGCACCGGTGCGGTAAATACCAACGCCTTCCGAGCGAAACTGGCCCGGCAAATCCAGAAGGCCCGCCATCAACACGCCATGCGCTGCCAGCAAATCATTCAACGAGGTAGGTTGCCATTGATGCAGTCGCTCATAAGCGGTAAATGCATTGCGCACTTCCTGAATCTCATGTGGCAAACCCAATACACGCTTACCTGCCAGTACTGCGGTCACCTGTTCCACGCTCAAGGTATTGTTTTCAATAGCAAGCGATGCCTGTATAGTGCGGATACGGTTACTGCGTCGTAGCTTGGGCGAAAGCTCACCCGCAGACACTGACCAGCGCCCCAAGTTTTCGCTGATCTCTTCGACCAGGCGCAAAATAGCTGGCGTGATGGCAAAGGGAGGATGGTAACTACTCATGACAGCGAGGCTACCGCAGAAGCGGACGTAAACTCACTGCGCTGGGCGAAAACACACATATTCACACAGCCTCTTTTCCTGATGGACTTCGGTTCATATTCGCGGAGAGAATCGGCACGGATTGACCAAAGGTCGCATTTTACGGGTTTTTAGCGCATTGCGTCATCCTGTCAAAATTCAGAATCCCAGCTTGGCTTGTGTAGATGCATCAGCTATCCTGCGTACACGCGCAAATTTCAGCAATTCCACCATGCCCGCCGCCTTGTCGCGCCATTCGTAAAATTGCGATTCGCCCAGCAAAACGTAATGCCATACCCTTCCCATACGATCCTCAGCTGCCAGCGTATTGATACGCTCACACCACGCGGCGGCCGATTTCAATTTGCGCTGCACATTTGTTGTACGCACATCCTTTTGCGCTTTGGTTTCGACCAGAAAAATATCCGTTTCCGTCTTTACCAAAAAATCCGGCGAATACATCGCGGGCAATCCGTCGTCTTTCAAATAGCGTAATCGGCAAAAACTGTGTTTGGTCTCGTTGATCTTGCAAAACGCATGAACCGCTGCATCTTTCTGCGCCCATTCCATGAAGGCTTTTTCCAACCCGCCGTTGTGTGATGGAAACGGTTGCCGCTCATAAATACATTTGCGGGTGGGTATGGAAAAACTGTCGCGCATCGGCAATTTTTCCACTTCAGACAGCCAGCGCTGAGCCACCTCAAAACCACTGATCTGTTCGGATTCTTCCGCCGTCAATATCGCTTCGGCAAACATCCTGATGATGTGTTGCAGCAGCGGATCGAGCAACAGCAGGCGCCAGTTCTCATCTGCCAGCGGATCGAATGGCTCGCCGAACAACTGGTTGCGGATATAGCCATCCAGTGCCTTGACCAGTTCCACGGTATGAATTTGCAGATACGGGAATTTTGCCACCCCGCCGCCACTCCTGCCGGTCAACGGTTGATTGAGCACCTGCGACAGGCGTGCCGTCATGCGGCTCAGATAGTCGTTATATCCCGCAGCGGTCATCACACCGCCTTGAACCCGATAATCGCCGAAGCGCGTGCCGGATTGCACGTCATGCGAGGCGAACACATCGCCCTTGCCCAGCATGGCTTTGAGCTGTTGTTGTGTGTAGCTGCTGAATCCGGCGATTTTTTCTACATCCACATTCAACACAGTCAGCTCTTCGTCGTCTTCGCTCAAGATGAATGGAATGGCGAAGTCATATTCCTTGTAGCCCTCCACCAGTCCTACCGAAATCAAGTCGCCGATACTACTGCCCGTTCCCTCGCCCTCTGTTGTTCCGGCCAAGCCTTCCTGCATCAGATCATCGTAAAAAGACTGAAAGGCGGGATGCTCAATCACCGACAGCACATCAATCATGCTTTGCGGCTCCTGCCCGTTACGGATGCGTTCGCGGTTTTCCTGCTTGATGTCGGTGTACTCGTCATCGCGCCACATCAGCCGCAAGCCGCGCCCGATGGTCTGTTCCAGCAAAATTTGCGCGCCGGTGGTGCGCAACGGCACGATGACGCAGATATTGGATACGTCGAAACCTTCGCGCAGCATCAGCACGCTGACCAGCACACGCGGCGTTTTGTGCCTGTCCACATCGAACAGCCGCTCGCGCACTTTCGCCCATTCGTCCGGTTTCAGCTCGCCTTTTTTGCTGCTGTCTATCGCCATCACCTCGTCTGCACTCAAACCTTCATCCATCAGAAACTGCACGACTAGCGGCGACACGGTGGTGTCTTCGCAAACCACCATCATTTTCGGATAACGGTGCGGCGCGATTTGCGCAAAATCCGCTTCCAGCTTCTTGAGCTTGGACAATCCGGCGCGCAGCATCACGCGCTGACCTTCCGCCAACATCGGATTACCCGCCGCATCGCGTTCCGCCTTGAATTCCAGCGGCAATGCGCCGATTTCCTTGCGTTTATCCAGCACCAAGGACTTCACTAGCCCCAGCCGCATGGCAGTTTTCAGGTCAAAATCCACTGCGATATGCGGAAAATAGGCCTTACGGGTTTTCGCGCCGGTGCCTATCTGGTTGTACGGCGTAGCGGAAAAGTCCAGTTGCAAAAACCTTGTCCCTTTGCTTTCGGCGATACGGCTCAAGCTCTTCTGCCATTCCACCTCGGTTTGCTCGCCTTCCTTTTTCAACTCGTGAATATGATGCGCCTCATCGTTGACCACCATCAAATCCGGCAAGCCAGCGAGAAAATCCAGCACGCTGCCGCGCGCAAAACGCCGGTCCAGAATATCTAGCGCGTTGCCCGTTGCCCGTCCCGGCGTCAACGGCAACAAAGCATTCAGCACTTTAATCGGGTCAATATCCGCGCCCGGCGCATCGAACTCGTTGTCATCAACCATTTCCTCACCTGCTTCCGCCAACAAGTGCCAGTTGGTAATCGCGATCATCCCGCCGCTGGTGGCCTTGCTGCCGATATTTTCCTTGTCGCACACATTCGACTGCACAAAGCGGAACACCGTCTCACGGTGCAATTCCGGAATAAACAACTCGGCATATTGCGTGATGTCAGAAGTGGCGAAATCACGCTCGCCGTCTTTCAGTTTGCCGCAAAATGCATCCAGCAACCGGTCATACACAATCAAGCCTGGCACCACCAGTAGAAAGTTTTTGGTAAAGCGTTTGTCGCCGGGTTCAGTGAGTTTGTTCAACAACTGCCAGACCAGCAAGGCTTGCAGTACCCAGGTCTTGCCCGTGCCAGTCGCCATCTTGAAACAGTATTTCGGGTGGCGATGCTTGGCCTGATCTACCTCCAGCAAACGCCCGCCTTCCAGCAATTCATCGGAGGCCACCTGCTCGTAAAGCCCGCGCAAACTGGTCACACCCAGCACCTCATGCGCATAAATTACATTCAGAATTGCCTGCCGCTGCCCCTCGTGAAAATTGAAACCGCGCATCGCGCAGTAATCCGCCTGAAACCACCACTTCAACAATTCCGCCGTGGTCGGACTGACCAGATCGAGAAGGTCAGCTACGCCGTCTTCAAGGCCGATACACACCGCATTTGTTTTGGCGGTCAGCCCGACTGCCAGCGGCAGATATGAGTTTTTCATGCTACCTCCTGCATCACTTCAGATTCAAAGCCGAACACATCCACCGCCCGCACACACACGCGACGCATACCGGATAGTCCAGGTACGCTGAGCGTAGCGCGGGTTACGCAACGCAAGGCATCCTCATCGTTTGCGGTATTGCCGCGATAGTCTTGCCATAACGATCGGAAGGTCACACCGTCGAAATCTGGGTCAATCGCCCAATACTCGATCAACGCCAGCGGCTCGTGGTTGATGACCTGTTGCAGCTTGACGCGGTTGGCTTCATCCAGATTGATGGCATCAGGCGACAGCAACACATAATTGCCCAGCTCCACGGTCAGCGTTTCTTCCCCTCGCCCTTCGGGTGAGGGGCTAGGGGTGAGGGAGCGCGTCATGGGTTTCACCGTCAGATATTGCAGCGTGGAAAAGCGGATTTCCTTGCGCAGTTTCTCCAGAGCGCCTTTCTTCTTCAACCTGTCCAGCAAGTCGGGCGGAATCACCAGCACTTCCAGTTGGTTATCGTTCAAGGCTTGCAGGTCATGTCCGATGCCGGAGTCGAAATTCCAGCCCAGCACCAGCACCTTGTCCCATCCGCCCAGCAAGGTATCGCGCAACGCAATCGCCTTCTTCAGCGTGGCAAGACCCGTCATCTTGGCGGGCGAATCCACCAGCACCAGCGTCTTACCTTCCGGGATACGACCCAGATTGCGGTTCGGGTTATCTTCCGGCGACAGCGGCAGCGCGCCGTAGAGTTGCAACACGATTTGCGACAGATCACCCACGCGGAACTTGCGCCCCAGCGTAGTTTTCGCGCTTTCTACCTGATAATCGCCGATGGCCTGATACAGAAACGGCTGGGCATTGTTGTCGATCAGCCGCTTGCGCATTACCATGCAGGCGGGCTTGCCCAAATCGCTGGTAATCCAACGGCGACCCAGCTTTTCCGCCACGGCAGCGGTTGTGCCTGAACCGCCGAAGAAGTCGGCAATTAGTCCGTTTTCAGGACAGGATGCGCGGATGATGCGGTCGAGAAGTTTTTCGGGTTTTTGGGTTCCATAGCCAACACGCTCTTTAGCTGAAGAATTTAATATCTGTATGTCCCAAACGCTATCAAGTGGTTTGCCCCGTGCAATTACGTCCTTAACATATCGACGATATCTTTCACGCCCCTTTCCTCCGTCCGTGAGTATATATTCCTGACCATTTTCATCGAGCATCACATCATGGCGATGCTCAATAAATTCCTCTCGCGTCCATGTTTCTGTATTGACATACAACCGCGCTTTTTCGGACTTAGCAAAGCAGAATAGCGTGTCATGTTTTCTATCGAATTGCTTTTCTCGTGGTTCAGTACGTTGTCCGTAATGCCAAATAATTTCATTTCGGAAATTATCTTTCCCAAAGACCTCATCCAGTACGATCTTCACGTAATGTCCAACGTGCCAGTCCAGATGCACGTAAATTGAACCGCTATCGGACAGCAATTCGCGCATCAGCACCAGACGCGGAGCGATCATCGCCAGATAGGACGCCGTGCCGTCCGCCCAGGTGTCGGAGTAAGCGAATTGCTCGATGACGGTGGGCTTTTGCTCCAGCTCCACGCCGGGCAGCGTGACTTTGGTGCGGTAATCAGCCTTGGAATCGAACGGCGGGTCGATGTAGATCAAATCCACCTTGCCGCGTAACGAAGGCGTATGTTCATCGCCTGCAAGCAATGCCGCCATCGCCAGCAGGTTATCGCCGTAGATCAGGCGGTTGTTCCATTCACCGTCATTTTCAATTGCTGGATTCCCGCCTGCGCGGGAATGACGACCTACCGATTGGTGCAGCAAATCTTGTTGCGCTACGTCCTTAGCGGGAAACACCATCTCGCGGGTCTGCAAACTGACGCGGTGGCGGCTCTCCAGACTTTCCAGTATGCGTTCCGCTTCTTTACGACCATTGGCTACAATTTCGGGGAGTTGTTCCAGCAGGCTTTTGGACATCGTGATTAGTTACGTAATTTGCGTAACTAATAGTCTATCTCATGGCTGAACTTTAATGTTGGTTACGTTGCTTGCATTGCAACTCAGTAACGTAACCGCATGAAAACCCCACAACAGAAATTTGCCGAACGGTTACGTAGTGCTATAGAGAAGGCGGGCTATAGACCAGAGGCCGCTGTGTTAGAGCGAGAGTTCAATCAACGATATTACGGCAAGGGAGTTACGTTGCACGGGGTAAACAAGTGGCTGAAGGGTCAGTCTATTCCACGCCACGACAAAATTTTGGCCTTAGCGAAATGGTTACGCGTACCACCAGAAGAATTGACCTTCGGCCTGGAAATCAAGCAAGCGATAAAATCGGATCATGCCCGCTGGGACGAAGGCATCGGCTATCAGGAGCGCGAAGTGTTTGAGGCGTTTCTTAGCCTTCCTGCCCCGCAACGCAAGGTGGTGCGCGAGGTAATTCAGGCATTCGCCAAGGCATTTCCGACAGAAAAATGAATTTTCATAGCTGGTAACGCTACTGAGTAAATTTACTCAGTAGCGTTACCAGCCTTTTGCATTTGTCTATCTTTCCGCTGACATTAGGATTGAAACCGACTATTCAACGAGCAGAACCAGATGCACCGATATAATTATTTTTTCAATTTTTGTTTATCAGGCTGGCGCTCCGGCAGCAACACTCGTATATTCCCGTTCACGACAGCTGTCGCTGAAAATAATTCACTCGGGAGAGATAATCATGAAACTACATGTTGCAATGATGTTTGCACTGGCCTTGGGGTTTTGCGGGGCAGCCAATGCCGCAGGTGAAATCATCATCAAATTCAGCCATGTAGTCGCCCCTGACACACCCAAGGGACAAGCTGCAGAACGCTTCAAGCTGCTCGCCGAAAAACTGACCCATGGAAAAGTGAAGGTCGAAGTCTACCCCAACAGCCAACTCTACAAGGATCGCGAAGAAATCGAAGCGTTGCAAAGCGGCGCGGTGCAGATGCTGGCTCCCTCATTATCCAAGTTCGGCCCGATGGGCGCGCGTGAATTTGAATTATTTGACCTGCCCTTTCTGTTTCCCGATCAGGTAGCCCTGCACCGCGTGATGGACGGCGAGGTGGGCAAAAAGCTGTTCGCCAAACTGGAGACCAAAGGCGTAACCGGCCTGACCTTCTGGGACAACGGCTTCAAGCAGATGAGCTCCAACAAGCCCATGCATACGGTAGCCGACTTTTCCGGCCTGAAGATGCGCATTCAATCCTCCAAGGTATTGAGCGCACAAATGAAGGCGCTCGGCGCCAACCCGCAGGTAATGGCGTTCAGCGAGGTGTACACCGCCTTGCAACAGGGCGTGGTGGATGGCACGGAGAATCCGGTATCCAATTTCTATACCCAGAAAATGAATGAAGTACAAAAGCACATGACCCTGTCCAACCACGGCTATCTGGGTTATGCGGTGATTGTAAACAAAAAATTCTGGGACGGACTGCCTGCCGATGTACGCAGCGAACTCACGCAAGCCATGAGAGAAGCCACCGCCTATGAGCGCGACATCGCGCAACAGGACAACGATAATGCACTGGCTAAAGTTATCGCCGCCAGGACCACTACCGTCTATCAATTGACCCCGGCGGAACGTGCAGAATGGCAGAAAACCTTGCAACCCTTGCAGAAGGAATTTGAATCCGTGATCGGCGCCGATTTGATCCAGAGTGCCAATGCGACTGCCGCGCAGGTCGCACGTGAGCAGACCGCCAAACCTGCCCCCCAGGCCGCGAAGAAAAAACAACAAGCAGGTGCGTGATTTATCGCCCCCTTACTTGTTGCAAGCAAGGGCGTGACAAATCACGCCACTACTGATGTGGACGGAAATTGCAATGATCAATCGCTTGCTGAATCACTTCGAGGAATTCCTGATTGCCAGCTTCATGGCTGCCGCCACGCTGATCACCTTCACCGCCGTGGTGATGCGCTATACCACGGGAGTCGGCATAGACTGGGCCCAGGAACTCACCATTTATCTGTTCATCTGGATGGCCAAATTCGGCGCGGCTTACGGCGTGCGCACCGGCATCCACATCGGCGTGGACTTTCTGGTCAACTGGGTGCGCCCGTCGATACGCCGTATGATGATTATCACGGCCTTGTCGCTGGGCATGATCTTCACCGGCTCTATCGCTTTTTTCGGTGCACGCTGGGTGATCTTCATTTACGGCACAGGACAAGTTTCGCCTGACATGGAAATGCCGATGTGGATCGTCTACCTGGCGATTCCCTTCGGCTCAGGCCTGATGTGCTACCGCTTCGGACAAGTGCTGGCAGGTTTCATCAAACACGGTGCCTTGCCCGCCCACAGCTTCGGCGGACATATCGACGAGGCAGCCACATGACCGCCATCCTGATCCTCTCCATCCTGCTGGTGCTGCTGCTCACCAGCACGCCGATTTCCATCGCGCTCGGCACTACCGTGTTGATTTATCTGCTGGCCTTTTCCTCATTTTCCTTTGAGACAGTGAACATCATCTCGCAGCGTCTGTTCACCGGGCTTGAGAGCTTTTCGATCATGGCCGTGCCGTTTTTCGTGCTGTCCGGCCAGTTCCTGATCGACGGCAAAATCGCCTCCCGCATCGTGCGTTTTGCCGGCAATCTGGTCGGCTGGATGCCGGGAGGCATGGCAATGGCGGCGGTGCTGGCCTGCGCCTTCTTCGCCACCATCTCCGGCTCCAGCCCCGCTACCGTGATGGCGATCGGTTCGGTGATGCTGCCTGCCATGATCAAGGCAGGTTACCCCAAGCGCTTTTCCGTCGGCGTAATCACCTCCTCAGGCTCGCTTGGCATATTGATTCCGCCCTCCATTGTGATGATCATTTACGCGGTGGCCACCTCAGAGAGCGCGGGCAAGCTGTTCATCGCAGGCATCGTGCCGGGAATTTTGCTCGCCGTCATCATGATGGCGCTGGTATTCGTGCAGGCCAAACGAAAAAATTTCCCGACCGCGCCCAAACCGACAGCCGCCGAATTCTGGCATTCATTCAGGGACGCATGGGGCGGAATATTCATGGTGGTACTGGTGATAGGCGGCATCTATGGCGGACTGTTCACCCCCACGGAAGCAGCGGCCGTCGCTGCCGTATACGCCTTCGTCGCGGCCAAGTTCTTCTACGGCGATCTCTCATGGCGGCAGGTACCCAAAACGCTGCTGAGTGCCGCCAACACCAGCGCGATGCTGCTCTACATCATCACCAACGCGATCCTATTCTCGTTCCTGATGACCTCGGAACAAATCCCGCAAAGTATGTCGCAGTGGGTAATCGCACAAAACCTGCAACCCTGGATGTTTCTGCTGATGGTGAATTTTGCCCTGCTCGCCGCAGGACAGTTCATGGAGCCGACCTCCATCGTGCTGATTCTGGCACCGCTGTTTCTGCCGATCGCCAGAACCATGGGAATCGACCCGATACATCTGGGCATCATCATGGTGGTCAACATGGAAATCGGCATGATCCATCCGCCGGTGGGGCTAAATCTGTTTGTCGCGAGCCATCTGGCAAAGGAGGGGCTAACCGAGGTGTCGATCGCGACCTTGCCGTGGGTGGGCGTAATGCTGGTCTATCTCGGACTGATCACTTATGTTCCCGCCATTTCCACCTGGCTGCCCCACCTGCTCTACAAATAGAATCAGGATAGCACTTGGTGCTTGAAACCGCCCTCCTTTGTCATTCCGAGCGCATAGAGAAATCTTTATAAATCAAGTTGTTAGATTTATCGCTTTGCTCGAAATGACCATAAATCAGCGTTTACTTAGATCCGGCAGCCCTGTAAAACGCTGGTTTATTCGTCATTCCCGCGAAGGCGGGAATCCATTACATTTATTTATCTGGTTTCCCGCTTACGCGGGAACGACAATGCCGATTCGATCAGCACCAGTTTGTCGGTGCGCGTCAGATTCTTGATCGCCATCTCGCGTTTCGATGCATCAGACCTGTCCGTACAGGACTCCGTGAACACCAGCTCCACCGGGCCGCGCGCACGGGTGTATTTCGCCGCAATACCGGCGTTGTGCGCGGCAAGACGTTTTTCCAGATCGTTGGTGATGCCGCAATACAGCGTATCATCAGCGCAGCGCAGCAGATAACACACCCAGTCAGCGCTTGGTGATGGTGTCATTACGTTATTTTCCGATTATTCCAATGGGAATATTTTATGACGTAATAGAGAATGCCGACATTACAATCAACTTTAAACTTGATCTTTCATCTGCTTCACGACACGATGCGCATATAGCATACTGTTTTTATAACTTCGTTCGAGGGGAGGTCTCGGCAATGACAACAGTTGACCCGATCAGATTCAAGGCCGCGCCAGAAACCCACACTGAATAGCAGGATTATTTTACGCCCTTAACCATTACAATACCGGGCGAACCATGAATCATTTGATCAACACTTAAGGAGAGAACATGTATAACACTTTCAAACCCGAACAGCCTGTCGGCCTGATGGACTTTGTCAAGGCCGCCAAATCCTGCGTCAAGGAAATCACACCAGCCGAACTCAAAGCCAAACTGGACGCCAAAGAAAACTTCGTGCTGGTTGACGTGCGTGAGTCAGCCGAATTCGAACACGGTCATATCAGCAGCGCACATCTGGTGCCGCGCGGCATCATCGAAGCGGCCGCCGACACCGGTTACCCGAAACATTACCCTCCCCTGTCCGGCGCACGCGACCAGCAGATCGTCGTCTATTGCGCAACCAGCGGTCGTTCGGCAATGGCTGCCGCCGTATTGCAGATGATGGGTTTCAAGGACGTGCTGAATCTTGCCGGCGGCTATACCCGCTGGGAATCCGAAGGCCTGCCACAGGTCAAGGAAGCCGAGTACTAAGAAAAGTTTACGCATTTAAAATCCACTCGCCGGAATCGACCGCGAGTGGCCGCGTCATTTACCTTCTTGATGGCTTGCGGCCCAGCCACAAGGAACCGGCCAGCATCAGCGCAATCAGCGATAGCACCGCCGCATTTCCCCACATGACATAAGGCGTACTGCCGTCATAGCCCTGCGCCATGCCTTGCAGCACGCCCTGGCGGTGCTGCGGCAGCTGCTGCAATATCTTTCCGTTCACCCCGATGATGGAAGTCACGCCGGTATTGGTGGCGCGCAGCATCATGCGACCCGTTTCCAGCGCGCGCAGTTGCGACATCTGATTATGCTGTGCGGCGGCATTGGAATCCCCGTACCAGGCATCGTTGGTCATGTTCACCAGCAAGCTCGCCTGCGGCAACGCACTGATGATTTCCTCGCCGAACACGTCCTCATAGCAGATGTCCACCGCCACGCGCTGCCCGGCGACGACGAGCGGCGCCTGTCTTAAATCGCCGCGCGCCAGATCGCCCATCGGGATATGCAGCACCTCGTTGATCAGCCAGCCGAACACCGGACGCAACGGGATATACTCGCCGAATATCACCAGATGGTGCTTGCGGTAATGCTGTGCCGCAACAAAGGCATTTTCCGAAACCCCCAGGGTAAACACGCTGTTGTAGTAGCCGCCCCTATCTCGCTCGAATACACCGATCAACACATCGCCGCCGTTCTGTCTGGCATTGTCGCGCAACTCATCAATCAAACTTTGCGGCACCTCGTCCTCCATCATCGGCAACGCGGTTTCCGGCAGTACGGTGAGTTTTGCCGGATTTTGCATCACCAGCCGCCGATAGGTGTCCAGCGTGTCATTCAGCGACTCTTCCTTGAACTTGGTGTCCTGACCGATATTGCCCTGCAGCAGCGACACGGTGAAGGGCGAACCCTGTGGATGAGTCCAGGCAACACCGCGCAGCAGCGAACCCGCCACCCACAAAACAACGAACGCCGCCAGGGCGAGTTGCCCACGCTGGTTCCGCCGTTCGCGCCATAATACCGCCAGAAGACCCGCGCATACCGCCGCCACCAGCGACACGCCATACGCGCCGAGCAGAGGCGCATAACCTGCCAGCGGACTGCCGCTGTGCGCATAACCCAGCGTCAGCCACGGAAAACCGGTGAAGATCATGCCGCGCAGCCATTCGATCAGCACCCAACAAGCCGGCATCACCAGCGCCATGCGTATCGCTGGCGGCGTGTCCGCCATACGCGCCTGAATATAGCCCGCCAGCGCCGGGAACAGCGCAAGAAACGCCGCAAACAGCAGCGTGGCGGGCCCTGCCAGCCAGACCGGCATGCCGCCGAAATCGTGCAATGCGACATAAATCCAGTTTATCCCGGCTACAAACAGACCAAGACCAAATGAAAAACCCAGGCCCGCTGCCGCTCGCGTAGTGCCGGCGCTGCCCCACAGGGCGAACAACACCGCCAGCGCCAGAATTGGCGCCGGGTAAACGCCGAATGGCGCGAAGCCAAACACACAGAGCGCGCCTGCCAGCAAGGCCAGTCCGTTATTCCATAAACTCATAAACAATCCTGCGTTGCAAAACCCGCGCAGCATAACCGATTCGGCGCCCCGAATGCCATTCATCCGCTCATCAATCCGGCCTGCGACAATATGCCGCATAGCGCAAGGCTGTCTTTCATATAAAATTTAAAACGAATATATCAATAACAAATCACAGGGAGCATCAATGCGTCACACCAAACAATTGCAGACACGGACCTTACTCAATATCACCCTGACTCTCACCTTTTTTGTCGGCGGCAGCGAAGCGTTTGCCTGCGCTTCCTGCGGCTGCACGCTCTCCACGGACTGGGGTAGCCAGGGTGTCAGCACTGCGCCCGGCTTCTCCGCCGACCTGTCCTACACCACCATCGACCAGAACAACATGATATACGGCAACAGCAAACCCTCTGCCGCATTGATCAACACCTTGTACGCCAACGGTCAGGAAATAGAGACCTCCACAAAGACACAAACCGTCACCGCCGCAGTCAACTACAACAGTGACGCCTGGGGAGTCAGTGTCCAGGTGCCCTACCTGGATAGAACGCACGCAACCAATGGCGTCACCAACAACGGCGGCGCCGATTACGGTGCAAACTACACGACCTCTTCCGGCGGCGGCATAGGTGACCTGCGTGTCATCGGTCGCTATAACGGATTTTCTGCAGACAATACCACCGGCCTGATTGCAGGAATCAAGCTGCCAACCGGGGGCACCAACGCCAACTTCAATGAGGGGGCCGGCGCCGGTACTCCACTGGATTCAGGTCTGCAACTTGGCACCGGCTCAACCGACATTATCCTGGGTGCATTTACTTCCGGTCTGATCAGCAGCCTCGGCTGGTTCGTTCAGGGCACTGCGCAACACGCTATTTCCCCCCTGGCGGACGAACCGAGCGGAACCTACCGTCCCGGCGACACCTACTCGTTAAACACAGGCATCCGCCATGCCGGATTCGGCGCCAAGTTCACTCCCATGCTGCAACTTAACATTGTCCGTCGTACTGCCGATCAGGGAACCGGCGTTCCGGTCGACGCGTTGACCGGCGCACCGGTGAGTAGCGGCACACTGGCTTACCTGGCGCCCGGCGTGTCGGTGCGTGTCGGTAGCGGCATGTCGGTCTACGGATTCATCCAGTTACCCGTCTACCAGAATGTCGGCTCACTGCAACTTGTGCCGAAATACACCGCGACTCTGGGCGTGCACCAGACTTTCTAGTATCATTCCCGAATGATGACGAACAAAACCGCAAATCCAACACGTAACAGCGCCATTTTGTACAGAAGGGCGTTGTTCGCGGCATTCATGTTTGCATTCCTGACAGGTTCGCCTGCCTGGGCCGGTGAATGGTCGCTAAAAGACAAGGAAGGTGTGCGCTACAACTTGTCGGGACTTCATGGAAAATGGGTACTGGTCAATTTCTGGGCGCCCTGGTGTCCCTCGTGCATCCAGGAAATGCCTGAACTCATCTCGTTGCAGAAACAGCACAAGGATGTGCAGGTGATCGGCGTGGCGGTGATGTACAAGACCCGCACGGAGGTCCTGGAGATGGTTCAAAGCCAGGCGCTTTCCTATCCGATCGTGCTCGGCAACGAAGATACTGCCAGCGACTTCGGCGGCATGGCAGGTCTGCCTACCAGTTTCCTGTACACGCCGGACGGAAAACTGGCCGGCAAGCACGAAGGTCCTCTGACCAAGGAGGAAGTCGAACAGGCCATCGAGCACGGCAATACTGCACTGTTCACCCGCTGAACTTTATCTGCGGGTGTATCAACGTAGCGCGGCACCGATGGTATTGACGGGTTGCAAATTACCACCCGGGATATGTCCTTCATTCATGATTTTCTGTTATCAGCCATTTCGGAAGTGGTAAGATCAGCAACCGTCTGCGAATTTATTGCCGTTTTCACGACATGCGCCACAACCGATTAGCACACCCATCGCAATGAGCAATAAACTCACCGCCTCCTTCAAAAAACTGTTGGGGTGGCACCCAAAATCTTTTTCCGGACTGATTTTAGCCGGTTTTCTGCTGGCCTCCCTGCCGTTGATCCTTTCGCTCGTATACAGCGCAGCATCCATTAACCAGCTTTCAAAACAAAACCGACAGGTAGTCTACAAGGCGGAGCGGATCGCACATTTTAGCCGCACCTTGATTGAGCATGCGGCAACGATGGAACACAGCGTAAAACTGTCGTCTATTCTGGCAGACAGCTCTTTGTTAAAAAATTATTACCAAAGCCACGAAAAGTTCAGAGACACCCTGCAAAATCTTTATACACTCCCGCTCACTTCCAGGCAAAGCCAGCTTTTGCAAGTTATAGACTCTGCCGAATCGGCAATTTTTCGCGATGTGACGAAAATCTCTCAGTCTCAGAAAAAAACGGGCCAATGGCATATAGACTTCTCTCCTCTGATGGAATCGACTCAAGCCTTTCTCAACCATGGCGATGCGCCAATTGAACGGGAAGTGGCAGCGATGCAGGGGATGGCTGATCAGGCAAACAGAAATATCGTCTGGCTGCTGGCCGGACTGATACCCTTTGTGATCTTTCTGGCTTTCGGATTCTCCATATTGATTACCAGACCCATCCGGCAAATTGATGAGGCGATCCGATCCATGGGAAATGGAAATCTGTCGAATTCCATCAGGATAGACGGACCTCAGGATTTGCAACAGCTGGGGGACAGGCTGAACTGGATGCGCCTGCGCCTGCTGGAAATCGAGGATCAAAAATCCACGTTCCTTCAGCATGTTTCTCACGAACTCAAGACCCCGCTCACCTCGATCCGGGAAGGAGCGAATCTTCTCTCGGAAGGCATTGCCGGGAAGCTCACCGTCAAGCAGGACAAAATAGCCGGAATACTTCTCACCAACAGCATTCAGTTGCAGAAAAGGATCGAAGACCTGTTAAACTTCAGCGCAATTCAGCACGAAAAAGTTGCGCTCCTGAAACAGACGGTTGCGCTCAAGATGGTTCTTGAGATGGTCGTACGCGACCAGTATCTGTCCATAACGAATAAATCGCTGGAAATCGAGCTGCTGTGTCCTGATTTATCGATGGAGTGTGACGAACAAAAACTCAAAATTATTGTGGACAACCTTCTATCCAATGCGATCAAATATTCACCCTTTGGCGGGCTCATCAAAATCCAGGCGGCGGTCGTCGATAATACCGTAAGACTGGATGTAGTTGATTTCGGCCCGGGTATAGATACTCTGGACAAGGGAAAAATTTTCGAGGCTTTTTATCAGGGGCGTAAGGCACCTCAATCTCACATCAGAGGAACAGGACTCGGTTTATCGATAGCTCGCGAATACACTTTGGCACACGGCGGAACGATCGAGTTGACTGAACATCACGAAGGCACCTGCTTCCGGGTAATCTTTCCGCTGAATCACATCACGGCTACAGAATGAAGAGCAAGATTCGGATAATCCTGATACTGAGTGCGCTCGCGGTGACGACCACGCTTGCCGGATGTGCCAGCGTGACCGCTCACCAGCCTGTTCCGGATGTCGTTTCCTGCCCTCCACCCCCGGATACCGACCTCAGACTCAATGAAGTCATACGATACTATTCTCTCCTTCGCGGGCTACCCGCGCCTGACATCGCCCGTGAATACAATACTATCAGCCTGAACTTCTCGACAACCGGAAGCAACCGTGATCGCATCAAATTGGCGATACTGCTGACCTTGCCCAACAATCCTTTCCACGACACCGCAGCGGCAATCGATCTTCTGAAAACCTTGCCCGACAGCACCACAGCCTCTCCATCCGATCTGCATGAATTTGCCCTCCTGCTGGGTATGCTGCTTGCCAGGCAGGAACAAACAGACGAGGCATTGAGCGATCTTGCAAAAGCACTCGCAACTGAAAAGGCCCATGCCAAATCTCTTCAGGGAAAAATCGACGCCATCAAGGACTTTGAAATTAATCAGACTCACCGAGACCAGCCATGAACGCGTCGCCACGAACAACTTCACCTCCCCATAGAATATTGATCGTAGACGATGATGCAGACTTGTTACAGCTGCTGTCCATGCGGCTTGTCTCCGCAGGATTCGAGGTCGAATCGGCAGACAGTGCCGATGCTGCGATCAAATCCATGGAGATGAGAAGACCCCAGCTCGTAATAACCGATATGCGCATGCATGGCATGGACGGAATGGCTCTGTTTGAGCATATACATAAAAACTTTCCCGCACTCCCCGTCATCATGCTGACCGCACACGGCACCATCCCGGATGCCGTCAGTGCCACGCAGCGCGGCCTGTTCGGTTATTTGACCAAACCGTTCGACAGCGGGGTGCTGCTGGACCATATCGCAAGAGCGCTCCAGTTTTCGTCTGCTGCCGCGCCCTCGGGAACCGACAACTGGCGCGCAAACATCGTTACCCAAAGCGGCGCAATGGAAGATGTTTTGAGCAAGGCCAAGCTGGTGGCTGAAGGAGATGCGAGCGTGCTGATCCGGGGTGACAGCGGAACCGGCAAGGAGTTGCTTGCACGCGCCATACACAATGCAAGTCAGCGATCTCAGCGCCAATTTGTAGCCATCAACTGTGCCGCCATTCCCGAACAGCTGCTTGAATCTGAACTCTTCGGACATGCCAAAGGAGCATTCACGGGCGCCGTCCGCGATCACAAGGGATTGTTTCAGTCGGCGATAGGCGGCACTATCTTTCTGGATGAAATTGGCGATATGCCCCTTACGCTGCAAAGCAAACTGTTGCGCGTGCTCCAGGAAAGGCAGGTGACCCCCGTCGGTTCCACGCAAATCATACCTCTTGATGTGCGTATCATCTCTGCGACCCACCGCGATCTGAAAGCGGAAATTGCAGCGGGCAACTTCCGTGAGGACATCTATTACCGCCTCAACGTCGTAGAACTGGCAATGCCCCCGCTGTCCCAGCGCAGAGAAGATATTCCGCTACTGGCCATGTATTTTCTATCGATTCTTTCCGAAAAATATAACCGGAAAATCAATGGGTTTTCTCTGGAAGCAATGGAAACCCTGATCAAGGCGCCATGGCCAGGCAATGTCAGGCAACTTCTGAATGTCGTCGAACAAAGCGTAGTCCTGTGTACGACACCGCTGATCTCGTCGGTGCTGGTTCAACATACCATTCATCAGGAAGAAGGAATGCTGGTTTCGCTTGAGGAGGCAAAAAAACGTTTTGAACGAGATTATTTAATCCGCATTCTCAAAATCACGGAAGGAAACGTCACTCAGGCGGCAAAACTATCAAAGAGAAACCGTACTGAATTTTACAAGTTACTGCAAAAACACCAGCTCGATCCTTCGTTGATCAGACAATCCCAAAACTTGCCGACGTAAAGCGTTGCCATTCAGAGACATAAAAATAACCACAACTCAAGAAAAAAATTTAACTTTCTGCACGTTGATGGCCAGCAGGAAATGGCCTCCTGAACATCGGCATAGTTAATAATACTTCCCTGTTACTTGAGCCAAAATTGCCACCACGGCTTTTTCCTGGCCGTGATAATTTCCGGCTCAGGTTCTTTCAGTTTAAAATAAGGCAGCAGCAAATCTTCCATGCTGTACATCCCCTTCGGTTTTCCTTGTAAATTTCCCAACGAAAACAAAATGCCATTCCCAAAGGCTTCGCGGGTAATGGACTCATGCTTGAGACGCACTGTCTGGTAAGGAAAACCAAACAAAATTTCATGCACCCCGATTATGCCGCCAGCCCTCACTGACTTAATGCTTTCTTCAGGCAGATTCAGCTCACGCGCAATGATATTGGCCGTACCTGATATCTCAGACTTAGCCTTAAAATGCTCCTCAATTACCTCAATATCAGCATAAGGTGCAATGTTCTTGAGTATCTTGGCAGCGATGAGAAGAAAATTAATGCCCAGAGTAATATTGGGCGAATGCAGTACACATGTATGCTGTGCGAGTTGGTGAATCAACCCAATTTTCTCGTCAGAATATTGTGATACGGCACTGACGATGATAATGCCCCGTTTTGCGGCCTCTGCACCGTAGTAGTCCAACCCCGTTTCTGAGGAGAAATCAACAATCGCATCAACAGGATACCGTTCGAGTAATTCAGAGGCAGTAAATTCGTCCTTTGTATAAATCAAGCCCGGTTCGTCTGATGCAAGCCCCAGGAACTCGGGAACAGAACGGTGTTCAAGCAATCTCGACTGACGAACCACCCATTGCAGATTGGTCTTTTTAGACTCCAGCAATACCGAAGCGACAGCCCTCCCTGTTTTACCGAAACCAATGATTCCAACTCTCATTCATACTCCAAAAATATAGTAATTCATGCAGTCTGCATGATGCCCAATCGGGATGGGATAAAACCTCGCAGCTATGCTGTCGTTTTTTTAATACCTTTAACTCATACGTAATTCAAAGATGTTTTCACGTTCAGCCCGTTCAGATATCAAGATTTCGATTAATCAGCCTGCCCACGGAACCTCACATCAAACCGCATTGAATTCAGGCAGGATGAAACTGGTAGAGCCAGGTTTCGGTTAGCGTTTGCGAAACCGCCTTAAGAAAAAGGCGGATTTCAACGGTGTCCTGCGCAGCCAAATCAAAAAAGGCGCGCCAGTGTCCGGGTTTGCCGTCGGGAACCGCTTCGGTCATCACGTTCGAGATCCTGCCACCCGTAGCTGTCAACACCGCTTCGGGTATCGTGCCCGACGGAAGCTGATCGAGTGCGCCTCCTTTGAATTCCACCACGAATTTATGCGCGCCGGGGGGGCGCTTTGCCGGCTCGCCGCCGCGCCCGATACGAGTCGCCACACAGCGCGCCAGACTGATTTTAAAAGGTTCATCCGCTCGCCAGTGCAGGCGGTAGCGCAAGCGATAGCTGTTACCCGCACGGGCTTTTTCAAGCGGCACCCACATCGCGACCACGTTGTCGTAGAGCTCTTCTTCCGTGAGCAGTTCGACCAACTGCACCGAACCCTCGCCCCAGCCTTCCAGCGGTTCAATCCACAGGCTGGGGCGGCGTTCATAATGGACAGCGTCCAGATACTCGTCGAAATGGCGTTCGCGCTGCATCAGGCCGAATCCGCGCGGGTTGTTGTCAGCAAAAGCCGAAACGTTGATCATCTCCCTGGAGGCAATGAGGGGGCGCCAGATATGTTCATCGGCACCTGTCCACATAGCCAGTCCATCCGAATCATGCACCTCAGGCCGCCAGTCAATCTGAAAAGCCTTGTCCTTTTCCGAGAACCAGTACATCGACGTGGCCGGCGCAATGCCGAAGCGGGCAATATTCTTGCGCACAAACAGGTTAGCCTCGATGTCCATCACGACGCCTGCCTCTCGCGTCATGGCAAAGCGGTAGGCGCCGGCAATACTGGGGCCATCCAGCAGGGCGTAAACGGTCATCGTGTCGGAACCTTCCTGGGGGGGATCGAAATAGAATCGGGTGAAGGCGGGAAATTCTTCGGGCGCATTCTGCTCTACCGTGTTGATGGCAATGCCCCGTGCCGAAAGGCCGTACTGGTATTCGTCGCCAATGGCGCGAAAATAGGATGCACCCAGAAATGCGGCCCAGTCGTTATGCTGCCAATCCAGCCTGGACTGGTCGCCGGACCGACTTTCCTGAATGCGAAAGCCCGCATATCCAGTCTCTGCCCCCAGGCGTTGAGCGGGGCTGTCGGCAGGCATTTTGAAATGGCGTTTGTCATATAAAATTTCGCGCGCGATAAACTGATCTTGTGTTGTATCAGAAAAACTATCAAGTCGGTACATCTGTACCGGAGACTGAAAAAAGCGTCCCGGATGAAAGAATGCAATGGGATACTGTCCCGGCCCGCCGGAGAACAGTGCATCCTCCGGCTTGAAGCGAATTTTCCCGTGTGCCTCCCAGTCGATTTGTTCGAGCACGCCGGCACTGGGTTGAGATGCGGGTCGATAGGCTTGCCTTGCCAGATGACGGGCTTCCGTTATCAATCCCTCCCAGGAAAAAGCAGTTGCAATACCCAGTGCCAATCCTGTGTCAGCCGCCATGGCATCAGACCAGGGCAAGGCTGCCGAGGCAGCGGCCGTGGCCAGCAAGCCAAGGAATTGGCGACGATTGAGTTCAGACATGAGTAAAACCTTGCTTTTTATTTGAAAGAAAGCCGCGCTTCAGGGCATAAGCAAAAGCCTATCATGCCCAAGCACGTAGCAGGACGACTGGAGTCGTGCGCTCTTCCGGCGTGAGCAGCCACAAACGACGACGCAATGATAGTCCCCAACGGGATTCGCTGGTCAACACCGTCAGAGGGGCCGCCAGTAGCAGGGGCAAGCCTACGGGCAGCAGCCACCATACCGCATCGTGATGCATTTGAAATGTCGCCGTCAGACCCAAGGCAACAGTGATCATGATGGGCACAAACCGGAGTAGCGCATCGCGCCATAAAACAGAGTGTGCTTCACGCATAGGAGACTTCCATTCCAGATTCAGTCCGGTCAGCGCCGTGACCACGAACAGCGTATGAGCCATCATGCGGATAGGCGCCTGCAAAGCGGACAAAATGGCTTCCAGGATGGAGCTTTTGATCAATGCCGCACTGCCGCCATAAGTCGCCTGTTCTCCACGAAGCAGAATTGCGGCTACCGCCAGCACGCGCGGCAAAAACAACAGAGTCAGGGTTAGCCCCCACAACCATTCCAACTGGGGCGATATTGCCAGATATGCAAAAAGTCCTGTCGATCCCGTGTGGGGTTCCAGCAGCCGCAAACTTAAACTGACCAGAAGAAAGCCCAGCCACAACGGAGCCGAAACGTAAGCCATGGCGCCCGTGAACAACATGGCCCGATGAACGGGCTGGAAACCCGGCTCGGTGATGAGACGAAAGTTCATCAGATTGCCTTGACACCAGCGGCGGTCGCGCTGGAGTTCTTCCATCAGGTTGGATGGTTGCTGCTCGTAACTGCCTTCCAGATCAGTGGTGAGCCAGGTGTAATAACCGGCACGGCGCATCAGCGCCGCTTCCACGAAATCGTGCGACAGGATTTCACCCGAAAGCCCGCCGCAACCGGGTAACTTGGCCAGTGCGCAATGCTTCATGAATGGTTCGATGCGGATGATGGCGTTATGCCCCCAATAATGGGATTCACCCAATTGCCAATACATCATACCGGCAGTGAACAAACGTCCCACCACCCGTCCGGCAAACTGCTGGGCTCGGGCATGCAAGGTCTGCACGCCGCAGGCACGAGGCGCGGTCTGGATGATACCCGCTTTCGGGTACGCTTCCATCATGCGAACCAGCATGGTGATGGTCTCCCCAGTCATCACGCTGTCCGCATCGAGCACCACCATGTAGCGATAATTACGTCCCCAGCGGCGGCAGAAATCCGCCACATTCCCTGCCTTGCGGCGGGTGCGGCGCTCGCGCAGCCGGTAGTATAGACGGCAACGATCACCCAGATGGTCTTGCAGGGCAGACCAGGCGTTCAGCTCCTGGACGCGCAAGACGGGGTCGTAGGTGTCGGACAGAACATATACATCGAATAGCCCGGCCCCCTCGCTGTCCGCCAGGGATTCGCAGGTCGCGCGCAATCCCGCAAACACAGAGGCGACAGGCTCATTGCAGATCGGCATGATGATGGCCGTACGTGCATCGTGACTCAAAGCCTGGCGACGAGCCACATCGAGAGACAGTGCATGCGGGTCAGGGCGCCACAGCACCCATAATCCCATCAGCGCGGTCACAAAACCCGCCGTCACCCAACCCAACAGCAAAGCAAACAGCCCCAGCTGAATGAAATGCAGAACCGGGTGTGCGCTGCCGACTGTCTCAGTGCGGTAAAGGAGGCAGGCGGCGACGGCAGCACTGGCGACTACGAGCGTCGTCAAGGCCATTCGACGCACAGAAGCAGCCCCTTTCCAGGAGGGAAGAGGATAATCTGCTCCCTGATTTAAAACAGCTCTGCTAAACAGTGCCCGCCAAAGGCCGCGCCAGAAGCCAGTCCAGGGACGTGGCGACATGCTGCCGCGATGGATGGGAGGCGCAGTCTTCGTGGACCGGGTTACGGTCAGGGTGTCTTGTCGGTTCATGTCCATGGTATGTAGTGATGTTCTGCCGCCACTGAAGCAAGTATCAGGCCAGAACAGCGTTATAGTATTTATCTAATTGATTAATAATATTTTTTAGTTATGTTTAAACGGAAAAATTCGTTGGCGAGCACTCCAGGTCGCGGCAAGGTGTTGCCTGACGGCGACACCCCATTGCAAAAATATGCGGTCAATGCTGTTAACATTATGAAAAATAAGGTATTTATGACTGTCTCTCGGAAGAGACAGATTTGACGCAATGAATGATGAGCACCGATGAAAGCAGACGCAGTAACGCAAATCAGTGGATGCAGTTCGGTTGAAGGTGCGGGGCAACGCCGGCATCTGCTGACTCGCAAAGGCATCTTGAAGTCAACACCGGTTTAGAATTTCTGCATAATTCGGGAGGATTTGTGCCGTATTTTGCATTTAATTTCGCCGTGCAGGCTGCTTTGTGCTTAAATCGCGCCTTGACACAATTGCCGCAATAAATTCATATGGAAAAAGTACGCCTCTCCAAACGCATGTCCGAACTGGGCCTGTGCTCACGCCGCGAAGCCGACACGTATATCGAAAAAGGCTGGGTCGATGTCGATGGCGAAACCGTCAGCCTGCTGGGCACCAAGGTTTATCCCAACCAGCAGATCACCCTGCGCACCGCCGCGACGATCGTCCAGCAACAGCGCGTCACCATCCTGATGAACAAGCCGGTCGGTTACGTGTCAGGACAGGCCGAGCACGGCTACAAACCGGCATCCGCCCTGTTCGATGAGACCACCCACTGGGCGGAAGACCCCTCGCCGATCAAGTTTCATCGCAGCCAGCATTTAGGCCTGGCGCCTGCCGGACGTCTGGATATCGACTCGCAGGGCTTGCTGGTATTGACGCAGGATGGGCGCATTGCCAAACGACTGATCGGCGAAGACTCCACCGTGGACAAGGAGTATCTGGTGCGCGTGCAGGGCAAGCTGGAATCCTCAGGCCTTGCGCTGCTCTGTCAGGGACTGAAGCTGGACGGCGAATACCTGAAACCCGCCAAGGTTTCCTGGCAGAACGAAGACCAGCTACGCTTCGTGCTGCGTGAAGGCAAGAAACGCCAGATACGCCGCATGTGCGAACTGGTGGGCCTCTCCGTCACCGGTTTGAAACGCATCCGCATCGGCAAGGTAAAACTGGGCCTGCTGCCTGCCGGACAGTGGCGCTATCTGGGTGAGAACGAACAATTCTGACGCGATTACCCTGTCTGAACCCTCACTTTGCCCTCCCTCACCCAAACCCTGGTGAAACAACTAGCCATTCGACTAAGGCATCAGAAAACGATGCCCAAGTCGCTGGTTATCTCCCGGAGGGGAGAGCGTAGCGAGGGGGGCGAAGCCGGACAGACGAACGCTTACGCGATTTTCAATTCAGGCAATCATGCCCGCCGCCACGGTGTTGTTGGTTGCCTCGTCGATCACGATAAAGCTGCCGCTGGCGCGGTTGCGTTTGTAGCCATCCACCACCAGCGGTTGCTGCACTTTCAGTTTTACGTGAACAATGTCGTTCATGTTAACGACAGGGTTGGCGTGCTGTTCCAGCGTGTTGACATCCACGCGGTAGTCGATGCTGGCAAACAGGCATTTTGCGGTTCTCGTGGTGTGCTTGACAAGATATTTACGGCTCTTGTCCAGCGGCGTATCGGACAACCAGCACAGCATCGCTGCAAACTCCTTCGTCACCGTCGGCAGAAAATCAGCCTTGACGAACATGTCGCCGCGTGAAATATCGATCTCGTCGGCCAGTCGAATCGCAATGGATTGCGGCGCATAGGCCGTTTTCAGGTTGCCGTCATAGGTGATAATTTCCCTGACGCGTGACGTCCGCCCCGACGGCAACACGGTGATCTCATCGCCCACCGACACCTCACCCGCTTCGATACGCCCCATGAAGCCTCTGAAATCGTGATGTTCTTCGGTTTGCGGGCGGCACACCCATTGCACGGGATAGCGAAAATCGGTGGTGTTCACATCGTGATCGATCTCGACATTCTCCAGCAGCTCCATCAGGGTAGGCCCCAGATACCAGTCGAGATTGTCGCCTCTATCCACCAACATGTCGCCTGCCAGCGCGGACAAGGGTACGCAGGTCACATCTTGCAAACCCAGCAGGGCAGCGAAGGCGAGATACTCGGCGCAAATTTCGCTGTAACGTGCCTCGGAATAGTCCACCATATCCATCTTGTTGACTGCCAGCACGATATGCGGTATGCCGACCAGGCTGGCCAGATAGGTATGGCGGCGCGTCTGCACCAGCACGCCACGGCGCGCATCGACGAGTATCACTACCAGATTGGCGGTGGACGCTGCCGTCACCATGTTGCGCGTGTATTGCTCATGCCCCGGCGTGTCGCCGATAATGAATTTGCGTTTAGGCGTCGCAAAATAGCGGTAAGCCACGTCGATGGTGATGCCCTGCTCGCGCTCGGCCTGCAAGCCGTCTGTCAGCAAGGACAGATCAACGGCAGCCATGCCGCGCTTTTCGCTGGTTCTGGCAATCGCCGAAAACTGATCCTCGAAGATCGACTTGGAGTCATGCAACAGGCGTCCGATCAGCGTGCTCTTGCCGTCGTCCACGCTGCCTGCGGTGATAAAGCGTAGTAGTTGTGTCGTATTATTCATATTAAAAGTAGCCTTCCTTTTTGCGCAATTCCATCGAAGCATCGGAGGTCTGATCGTCCATGCGGGTCGCGCCGCGTTCGGTGATGCGCGTAGTTGCCGTCTCTGCGATGATCTCGTCTACACTGCTCGCGTTCGATTCCACCGGAGCGGTACAGGTCACGTCCCCCACCGTGCGAAAACGCACCGAGAGCCATTCCACCTTTTCACCCGGCTTAGGCTGTACCAGATCAGATACCGGGATCACCGAACCGCCACGGCGGATCACTTCCCGCTCGTGCGCATAATAAATGCTCGGAATATGCAGATTCTCGCGGCCGATATATTGCCAGATATCCAGCTCTGTCCAGTTGGAAATCGGGAACACGCGGATGTTTTCACCCGGATGCACCCGCGTGTTGTAGATATCCCACAACTCGGGACGCTGATTCTTCGGGTCCCACTGACCGAACTCGTCGCGGAACGAGAAGATGCGTTCCTTGGCACGCGCCTTTTCTTCGTCGCGGCGGGCGCCGCCCATGCAGGCATCGAAACCGAATTCGGCGATGGTCTCCAGCAGCGTGACCGACTGGTACGGATTGCGCGGCAGATCGGGATTTACAATCACGATGGTGCCGCGTTTGATGGAGTCTTCCAGCGAACGCACAATCAGCCGCTCCCCCAGGTCCGCAGCCAGTTTATCGCGGGTAGCGATCACTTCCGGAAAATTATGCTCGGTGTCGATATGCACCAGCGGGAACGGAAACTTGCCGGGGCGAAACGCCTTCTCTGCCAGACGCAGCATCACAATGGAATCCTTGCCGCCGGAGAACAGCAGCGCGGGATTTTTGCACTCCGCCGCGACCTCGCGCATGATGTGGATGGATTCGGACTCCAGCGCATCCAGATGGGTAAAAATGTGATTGCTCATATTATCCTGCTTTCTTTAAGTTGTCGGGCTGATAAGTAGTGGCTTTGCCATCGTTTCTGTGATTGCTTAGTCCGTTTCATCAAGCCCCACCTGCCATGATCTTTGAATATCGATTTCCGCACCCTGCCTGCCACATCTACGCCGAAACCCCGGCCCCATGTGCTACTTTCTGTGAGGAACTGACGTGCAATCCGCACTCTTTACCGTCGGGGTTTTCCCACCACCAGCGTCCTGCGCGTATATCTTCCCCCGGCGTCACCGAACGCGTGCAGGGCGCGCAGCCCAGACTGGGATAAAACTCGTCATGCAGCTTGTTGTAGGGAACATCGTTATGCCTGATGTAAGCCCACACATCCTTATGCGACCAGTCCAGCAGCGGGTTATATTTCTGCAAGCCGAAGTCGGCATCGAACGATGAAACTTCCAGATTTCCGCGCGTGACGGCCTGGTCGCGACGCAAACCGGTCACCCACGCCCCCTTGCCGCTCAACGCACGGCGCAATGGCTCGACTTTGCGCACAAAGCAGCAGGCTTTACGCGCATCCACGCTGCCGTAAAACCCGTTCACACCGTTTTTCGCAACAAAGCTCTCAACACCGGCCTTGTCTGGAAAATACACTTTCAGCGGCGTGCTGTAACGCTCCGATACCGCCTGCATCAGTTCGTAAGTCTCCTGAGGCAGCCGCCCGGTATCCAGGCTGAATATTTCGATATTCAACCTGTATTTATCGATCAGATCGGTCAACACCATATCTTCCGCGCCCAGACTGCTGGCAAAAGCTATCTGCGGAAAATCGCGCACCGCTGCCGCCAACAGTGCTTTCACCTGTTCGACTTTGTTATCCAGCTCATCCATTTGCTACTCCTCTGTTCACGCGGCGAAACAACGGCAACTTGTCATCGTTCGATGCCTGATAAGTAACTGAAAAATCGCTCAGCCCTTTGAGAGCCTGATTGATATCCTTATCTGTCCGCGGCGCGAAAGCATCGAAACCGACACGCTGCATGTAAAACATCTGATCGCGCAACACATCGCCGATCGCTCGCAGTTCTCCCTTATAGCCCAGCCGCTCGCGCAACAGATAGGCAATGGTAAAGCCGCGTCCGTCCGCGAACTTCGGAAAATCAACCGCAATCACGCCAAACCTTGCGATATCCTGCTGCAAGGCTTCCGGCCTGTCCGAACTCTCAAACCACACGCCCAGATCGGTGCGATCTTTCAGTGCATCGCGTTGCGCCAGCCACACTTTAAGCGGCACAATGACTTTACCCGGCAGAACCACAACGCTTTGCGGCGTATCGTTCCCGGCAAGGCGCAGCACAGTCCAGTCGTCTTCAACTATCGCTTTATTTCTAATAATCAACATATTAAAACCTCGGTGAGTAATAGGGCGTGTCATAGGGCACACCTGTTTTCAGCAACTCGTATTCCGTACCCGACCATACCTTGTCATCCTCTATCGGCGTTGCATAAACGTAAGTCTTAAATGGCTTGAAACCTACGCGGCGGACGGTATCGATGAATCGCTCGTCGTCGTATCGCTCATTGACATACACTTGCAGCAAACGCGCCACTACTTCCGGAATTTGCCCGAAGGTAAAGGAGTGCCCGATGATTTTGCCGATTGAACTGGCATTCCCCTGCGAACCGCCGATCGACACCTGATACCACTCGTGCCCGTCCTTATCCACACCTAAAATACCAATATGGCCGATATGATGATGCGCACACGCATTCACGCAACCGGAAATATTCAGCTCAATCTCGCCGATGTCGTGCAGAAAATCGATATCGTCGAAGCATTCGGCAACCACCTTTGCCAGTGGAATCGAACGCGCATTGGCCAGTGAGCAAAAATCCCCCCCCGGGCAGCTGATAATGTCGCTCAGCAAACCGATATTCGGCGTGGCAAATCCCAGCGCTTTTGCCTCCAGCCAGAGCTCTGCCAGATCGGACTGTTTGACATCCGCCAGCACCAGATTCTGCATATGCGTCACACGCAATTCACCAAAGCTGAAGCGCTCAGCCAATTGGGCGATTGCATCCATCTGCTCAGCCGTCACATCGCCCGGTGCGACACCCGTCCGCTTCAACGACAGCACCACGGAAGCATAACCTTGCACCTTATGCGGCTTGACGTTGCGCTGCATCCAGTTCGCAAAAGCCTTGTTGTCGCGGGCCAATGCATCCACATGGGCATCACTGGCGGGCAATTCCTGATACGCCGGCGCAGCGAAGTAAGCTGAAACGCGGTTCAATTCCTCGACGGTGATCGTGCCGGCGCCGCCTTTGGTAAACTGCCAGTCGGCTTCAACCTCGCGCCTGAATTCCGCGATGCCCAGCGCCTTCACCAGAATTTTGATGCGCGCCTTGTACAGATTGTCACGACGCCCATACTGGTTGTACACCCGCACGATGGATTCGACGTAAGTGATGATGTGCTGCCAGGGCACAAAATCGCTGATCTCGGTGCCGATAACCGGGGTACGGCCAAGCCCGCCGCCTACCAACACGCGAAAACCGATTTCGCCCTGCGCGTTTTTGACCACCGTAAGACCGATGTCATGCACGGCTGTCGCCGCGCGGTCGTTCACGGCGCCGGTAATCGCGAACTTGAATTTGCGCGGCAATAGCGCAAATTCGGGATGCAAGGCGCTCCACTGGCGCAATATCTCGGCATAGGGGCGCGGATCGACGATTTCATCCTGCGCCACACCGGCGAACTCATCGGATGTTACCGAGCGTATGCAACTCCCGGAGGTCTGAATCGCGTGCATTTCGACGGTGGCCAATTCATTCAAAATTTCAGGTGCATCCTGCAGCCTGATCCAGTTGAACTGTACATTCTGACGCGTCGTGAAGTGACCATAATCGCGATCGTATTTGCGGGCGATATGCGCGAACATGCGCATCTGCGTCGCATTCATCAGTCCATACGGTATCGCTATGCGCAGCATATAGGCGTGTATCTGCATGTACAGCCCGTTCTGCAGACGCAGAACGCGGAACTCTTCTTCCTTCAACTCACCGGACAGACGACGGCTCACCTGATCGCGAAACTGAGCAACCCTTTCTGCGACTATTCTGTGATCATATTGATCGTAACGATACATTTGATTTTCCTTAAACGGGATAGTGCCTGGAGACAGGCAACAGCAGTGCGGCCTCCAATGGAAATTTCGCGCCGTGCGCCAGAATATGCGCCACATCCGCATCTTCGTCATGGCGCAACGCTGCGCCGATATAGGCATGCTCGCCCTGTTGTCCGACGACGACACCGATACGCCCGCCGCATCCGTTGAACCAGCTGACCTGTTTGGGTTGATTGGGTTTATTTGCACTCATGAATATTCCTTATTTATAAAACAACATCTTCAGACCGATAATCAACAACATCGTCGCCAGCAGCGGACGCAACACCTTTTCCGGAATCTTCGCGCTCAAATGACTGCCGATATAAATTCCCGGCAACGACCCCAACAGCAGACTGCCCAGCAAAACAAAATCAACCGTTCCCAATGCCAGATGTCCCATCCCCGCGATTGCGGTCAGCGGCACGGCATGAACGATATCGGTTCCGACAACCTTGGCTGTCGACATCCGCGGATACAAAAACAGCAATGCGACTGTACCCAGCACCCCGGCACCCACAGACGAAATCGTCACCAGCGCCCCAACCGCCACACCCGTGGCTATGGTCGCACCCGTCAGATAGCGATGATGCAACTCATAAACCGTACCGTCATCGCGACGTGCGATCTTGTGTATCCAGTCTTTCAACAACAAAGCTACGGCGGTGAGCAACAGCGCCACACTCAACACACCGGTCACCAGCGTACGCAACGTCTTCGCATCCAGCGTCAGATACTTCAGCAATACAATCGTCACCACCGATGCCGGCAGACTACCCAATGCCAGCAGCCCGACAACCCGCCAGCCCACCGTGCCTCGCCAGCTATGCACCCACGCCCCGACTGTCTTGGTCAATGAGGCGTACAGCAAGTCGGTACCTACCGCCGTCGCGGGCGACACGCCAAACAGCAGCACCAGCAAGGGCGTCATCAGCGACCCGCCGCCCACCCCCGTCACGCCGACAATCAAACCGACCATCAGGCCGGATAAGGTGTATATCCAGTTCATGCCGGCCACTCCAGAAATCCATGAAACGCATTCTAGCTGGCGCACCTTATGCAACAAAATACTTTCATGTTAATATCTTATAACTAATAGCGATTAAGGATCGGACATGAACCTGCAACAACTGCGTTATCTCAACGAGATCGTGCGTCAGGGACTGAAAATTTCAGGCGCGGCTGAGACGCTGTTTACTTCGCAACCCGGCATCAGCAAACAGATCAAGCAACTGGAAGAAGAACTGGGGATCGAGATTTTCGTGCGCAACGGCAAACGCATCGTCGCCATCACCGAACCGGGAATAGTCGTGCTGTCCATCGCACAGCGCATGTTGCACGACATGGATAACCTCAAGCAGGTCGGACAAGAGTTTAGCGCGCAGGACAGCGGACACCTGACCATCGCCACCACTCACACTCAGGCGCGCTATGCCCTGCCGCCGGTGGTCAAGCAGTTCATGGAAAGATACCCGAAGGTAAAACTGGGCTTGCACCAGGGCAGCCCGACGCAGATTGCCGAGCAGGTGCTGAGCGGCGATGCCGATCTGTGCATCGCCACCGAAAGCCTGGCGCTCTACGACGGACTGGTCACGCTGCCCTGCTACGAATGGAATCATTGCGTCGTTACCCCGCCGCGTCACCCGCTGCTCAAAGAGAAGACGCTCACGCTGGCGACACTCGCGCAATACCCCATCATCACCTATGACTTCGCCTTTACCGGGCGCGGCAAGATCAATGAAGCCTTCCAGCAGGCGGGAATAACCCCGAACATTGCCCTTACCGCGATCGATGCAGACGTCATCAAGACTTATGTGGAGCTGGGTCTGGGAATAGGCATCCTGGCACAGATGTCCTTTATTCCTGAACGCGACAAACATCTGCGCATGATCGAAGCCGCGCATCTGTTCAAGCCCAGCACCACGCGGATTGCGATACGCAAGAACGAATATCTGCGAGGCTTTACTTACGACTTTATCGAACTGTTCGCCCCGCACCTGACTCACGAGGTCGTAACGCGAGCGATGCATCTATCCAGCTTGCCGGATAAATCATCATGAAATCAGCATGTTGCAATACAATGCTGCTGACCTCCACGGAAGGCGTGACTGAGCAGCTACTCGGCGACTCTGCCGCGTAAAATCTTTATTTCGCCGCGCCGCGTTTTACCTTCCAGACGCTTTTTCTTTGAGCTTCCGGTAGGTTTGGTAGGCGTGCGTTTTTTCGGCGAAAACCCGGCGCTGGCGATCAGGATTTGCAGGCGTGCCAGCGCGTCTTCCCGGTTCTTTTCCTGACTGCGATAGCGCTGCGCCTTGATGACGATCACGCCGTCACTTGAAATGCGCCGGTCAGCCAGATGCAGCAGCTTTTCCTTGTACTCCTCCGGCAACGACGAGGCCTTGATGTCGAAACGCAAATGGATGGCGGTCGAGACTTTGTTGACGTTTTGCCCGCCCGCACCCTGTGCGCGTATCGCATTCAATTCGATCTCGCTGTCGGGTATGGCGATGTCGCGGCTTATTTGCATGCCGCCAGCGCTTTCTTCAGATACACGCCGGTTACGCTTTTCTTGTTTTTCGCGATGTCCTGCGGCGAACCCTGAGCGATGATCTGACCGCCGCCATCCCCGCCTTCAGGCCCCAGATCGATCACCCAGTCGGCGGTCTTGATGACATCCAGGTTGTGTTCGATCACCACCAGCGTGTTGCCCTGATCGCGCAGCTTGTGGATCACGCGCAAAAGCTGCGCGATGTCGTGAAAATGCAATCCGGTGGTGGGCTCATCGAGAATATATAGCGTGCGCCCGGTGTCGCGCTTGGACAACTCCAGAGACAGTTTGACACGCTGCGCCTCGCCGCCGGACAGCGTGGTGGCGGATTGGCCCAGCGTGATGTAACCCAGACCCACGTCCAGCAACGTTTGCAGCTTGCGCGCGATGACCGGCACGGCCTTGAAAAATTCGTGCGACGCCTCTACCGTCATCTGCAAAATCTGCTGGATGTTTTTGCCCTTGTATTGAATCTCCAGCGTCTCGCGATTGTAGCGCTGGCCGTGGCAGACATCGCAGGGCACATAGATGTCCGGCATGAAGTGCATTTCAACCTTGATTACGCCGTCGCCCTGACAGGACTCGCAGCGCCCGCCCTTGACGTTGAACGAGAATCGCCCCGGCCCGTAGCCGCGCTCGCGCGACGAGGGGACGCCGGCAAACAGATCGCGGATCGGCGTGAACAGGCCGGTGTAAGTGGCCGGATTGGAGCGCGGCGTGCGGCCGATGGGCGACTGATCGACGTTGATCACCTTGTCGAAAAATTCAAGGCCGCTGATGGATGCGTGCGGCGCAGGTTCGTTATTGCTGCGATACAGATGCTGCGAGACGGCGGGATACAACGTGTCGTTGATCAGCGTGGATTTGCCGGAACCGGACACGCCGGTGACGCACACCAGCAGACCTACCGGCAGATTGAGCGTGACATCCTTCAGATTATTGCCGCACGCCCCGATGATGGAGAGCATGCGTTCAGGATCGGGTGTAAGACGCTTTTCAGGCATCGGGATCTGGCGGCGTCCCGTCAGATAGTCGCCGGTGAGAGAATCCACATTCCGGCAGATTTCATCAGGTGTGCCTTGCGCCACGATCACCCCGCCGTGCTCGCCGGCTCCCGGCCCCATGTCGACCACATAGTCGGCATGGCGGATCGCATCCTCGTCGTGTTCCACCACGATTACGCTGTTGCCCATGTCGCGCAGCTTGTATAAAGTGGTCAGCAAGCGATCGTTGTCGCGCTGATGCAGACCGATGGAAGGTTCATCCAGCACATACATCACGCCGGTCAACCCTGAGCCGATTTGCGAAGCCAGCCGGATGCGCTGCGCTTCGCCGCCGGACAGCGTCTCGGCGGAACGCGCAAGCGTCAGGTAGTTGAGACCGACGTTATTCAAAAAAGTCAGCCTGCTGGCAATTTCATGCACGATCTTTTCCGCGATGGCCAGCTTCTGCCCCTGCAACTTCAAGCTCTGAAAAAATGCCAGCGCCTGTTGCAGCGGCAATTCACTGATTTCAAAAAGATTCCTGTCGGCGAAGCGCACGTGGCGCGCCTCCAGACGCAATCTTGTCCCCTTGCATTCCGGGCAGCTGCAGCTGTTGAGGTATTTCGACAGCTCCTCGCGCACGGTGGGCGAATCGGTCTCCTTGTAGCGGCGTTCCAGATTGTTGACGACACCCTCGAATGCGTGTTCGCGCAGTATTGGTTTTCCTCTGTCATTCATATACTGAAACGCAATTTCCTGCTTGCCGGTGCCATACAAAATGACCTGCTGAATGTTGTCCGGCAGGCTCTCGAAGGATTGCTCCAGATCGAAGTCGTAATGCCGGGCAAGTCCCGACAATAACTGATGATAGAACTGATTGCGCCTATCCCAGCCCTTGATGGCGCCTGAACTCAGTGACAGCGAGGGCAGCGTCACGATGCGCTTCGGATCGAAGAAGCTGATGACGCCCAGCCCGTCGCACTTGGGGCATGCACCCATCGGATTATTGAAGGAGAACAGGCGCGGTTCGAGTTCAGGCAGCGAGTAGTTGCAGATCGGACAGGCGAACTTGGCGGAGAACAGGTGCTCGACCCCGCTATCCATTTCCACTGCCACGGCGCGTCCGTCGGCGTGGCGCAGCGCGGTTTCGAACGATTCGGCCAGCCGCTGTTTGGACTCGACATTGGCTTTGAGTCTGTCCACCACGATCTCGACGGTGTGCTTCCTGTTTTTCTGCAAGGACGGCAGCGCATCGATTTCATGCAGCGTGCCGTTGATGCGCAGCCGGGTGAAACCCTGGGCGCGCAGCTCGTCGAACATGTCCAGTTGCTCACCCTTGCGATCCACTACCAGCGGTGAGAGGATCATGATGCGTGTGCCCTCGGGCAACTGCAAAACATGATCGACCATCTGGCCGACGCTTTGCGCCTGCAACACCAGATCGTGCTGAGGACAGTACGGATCGCCGGCGCGGGCAAACAGCAGACGCAGATAGTCGTGAATCTCGGTGACCGTGCCCACGGTGGAGCGCGGATTGTGCGAAGTGGCTTTCTGTTCGATCGCAATCGCAGGCGACAAGCCTTCGATCAGGTCCACGTCCGGCTTTTCCATCAGTTGCAAAAATTGTCTTGCATAGGCGGACAACGACTCCACATAGCGGCGCTGCCCCTCGGCATACAGCGTGTCGAAGGCGAGTGATGATTTGCCCGAACCTGACAGACCCGTGATCACCACCAGCTTGTGGCGCGGCAAATCGAGATCGATGTTCTTCAGGTTGTGTGTACGCGCACCGCGAATTTTGATTTGTTCCATGCTGGACAACCGATTAAATACGACCCGTCAATATACGCGATTTGATGCACTTTCCCAAGCTGCCAACCCCGATATGTTCCGGCCTGCGCTGAAATCCTGCCGCAATCGCCGCGCATTTTGCCGGCACTCCCACTACAATAGCCGCATGGATCAGTACACACTCAAAATCATCGAAAATCTGGCGGACATCAGCGCTGCGGACTGGGATGCGCTGGCAAAAGGCGATCCGCTGCTCTCGCATGCCTTCTTTTATGCGCTGCAGGAAAGCGGTTGCGCGACCCCGCAGTTTGGCTGGCGCGCGCAATTCATCACGGTGTGGCAGGACGACAAGCTGGCGGGTGCGATGCCGCTGTACCTGAAGATGAACTCTTATGGCGAGCATGTGTTTGATTTTGCGTGGGCCGATGCCTACCGGCGGCACGGCCTGCGTTATTACCCCAAGCTGGTCTGCACGGTGCCGTTTACGCCGGTGAGCGGGCAGCGCCTGCTGGCCGGATCGGAGGAAGTCCGGCATCTGCTGCTGAATGCTGCGCTGGATTATGCCAAGGATACCGGCGTCTCCTCGCTGCATGGTTTGTTCCTCAACGAAGCCGATACCCGGCTTGCGCAGGAACAGGGGATGATGTTGCGTCAGGATGTGCAGTTTCACTGGCAGAATGCGGGTTATCGGGATTTTGACGAATTTCTGGCAACATTGAGCCGTGATAAGCGCAAGCGTATCAGGCAGGAACGGCGGCGGGTGCAGGATGCGGGCATCGAATTGCAGTGCGTCACGCATGCCACCCAGGAACAGTGGGCCTTTTTTGCCTCCTGTTATTTGCATACCCTGCAGTTGCACAATTCGCCCCACCAGTTGAACGAGGATTTTTTCCAGCGCTTCGGTCGCGCGATGCCGCAACACGCCTTGCTGGTGATCGCCACGCGGGACGGGGTGCCGATCGCGAGTGCGCTGAACTACATCACCAATGATGCGATGTACGGGCGTTCATGGGGAACCTTCGAGTTTCATTCGGGGCTGCATTTCGAGACCTGCTACTATCAGGCGATCGAATATTGCATCGCGCACAACATCAGGACTTTCGAGGGCGGCGCGCAGGGCGAGCACAAGCTGGCGCGCGGTTTTCTGCCGGTGACCACGCGCTCGGCACATTGGCTCGCGCATCCGCAGTTTGCCGAGGCGGTGGAGGATTTTTTAAGGCAGGAAGCGGGCGCCGTTGCCGAGTATGTCGATGCGCTGAATGAACGGAGCCCATTCAAAACATAGTCAGTCGGTCTGAAGTGATGCGGGGCGGTTTATGCCGGCTTACCGCTGCATGGGCAGCAAGTGCCCGGTTTTTACCAGTATCGTGCAACCCGCCAGACTGTAAGGGCAGTGAGCGCTCAGGTGCGGGCTGCGCATCCAGGTGCCGGCGGGGTACGCGCCGAACTCATCTTCGAACACGCCGTCCAGCACATAGATTTCTTCGCCGCCATAGTGGCGGTGCGCGTTGAACCGGGTGCCCGGCGCCCAGCGCACCAGCGCCGTGTGTTGCGTGCCGAATTCCGACAGCGGCATCACCGAGAGGCCATCCACCAGTCCCTGATACCAGGGGTGACTCGCGGTGTGTACCAGCATGCACTGATCGTCTTCAATTTCAAGATGCTGCCGTTTGACGAACAACAGGCAGCCCGATTCCGATTCATACGCATGCGACGAACCGGGCGGCGACTTGATATAGTCACCCTTGCTGTACTTGACGGATGCATCGCTCAGCACCCCGTCGAGAACCACAATCTCCTCGCCGAACTCGCAGATGCTGTTCAGGCTTGCGCCGGGCGAGTATTGGATAATCGAGGTGGCGCGCGACCTATCATCATCACCACATTCAAGTACGCGATACTGAACACCGGCAGAAGGCGATGTTATCCACGGCAAGGTGGATGGCTGAATTACGACGCGCTGTGACAAATCCGAATTGATTTTCATTGATAGAAGAGCGGTGAGTCCGGCATGGGCATGATAAAAATAATATTCTTTCCTGTTGGCAGAGCAGGCTTCTGAATGCGGCTACTGCAGATCATGAATAACGCCATCACATCATGGTCAGCGAGCTGAAACATCCCTTCCCGGTCCGCTTCGATTCGTAAAGCGCAAGATCGGCGTTTTTGAGGAGATCGTGCGGACTCACCCCGTGGTCCGGATAGAAGGCAATGCCGATGCTGGCGCCAAGCATGACCTTGTTTTCCTGCAGCTCCATCTCTTTGGAAAACTGCTGCAATATGGAGTCCGCCAGGCAGAAAACCGAATCTTTTGTTTCCAGTTCATCGAACAGGACTATGAATTCGTCTCCGCCCAGCCTAGCCAGCATGTCTGATTCGCGGATTGCATCTCTGATAAGTCCGGCAACTTTCACCAGCACCTCATCTCCTGCGGGATGGCCGTAGGTGTCATTCACTTGCTTAAACCCATCCAGATCGATGCTCATCACGGCGATCATGGAATGCTGGCGTGCAGCCTTCCTGCAGGCATCATCGAGCGCGGCGTATAGATGGTAGCGGCTTGCTGCGCCCGTCAGTGTGTCGGTCAACGCGATACGCTCAAGCTCTCTTTCAGAAGCTTTTCTGTCAGTGATGTCCAGAATCGCGCCGGCCATGTAGTTTTCATTCAAGAAGGGAAAAACAGCTTTGTGAAACATTACGTCGTGTATCGTGCCGTCCGCATATTTAACTCTCGCCTCATACTGCTCTTCGCCACCTGCACCAAAAAGCCTGTTATCCGCTGCATGGTAGACTTTTGCAAGTTCGTAATCCCAGAGTTCGTATACACCGTGCCCTACGATTTCGTCGATTCTTTTACCCACGTATTTTTCAAACGGAATGTTGCAATACACATAGATTCCCTTTGAATCTTTGACAAAAATCGGTATTGGAAGGGCGTTGATGATCGACTGTATCATGGCAGGTGAGTCGGCACGAGAAAGCTCTCCGCTCGCCTGGTACTGTTCCATGGACCCACCCTCCCGTTTATGTGATTTTCTATTGCAGGATATTGTACATCAGCACAAGTTTTTATATGTTTTAGTCACTGTACGTGGTTTGTTATTCGCAGATCGTGGCGCGGATTATCAAACTCTCACGCTATCACTAAAAAGATAATAGACTCTCCAGCATAACCCGATTATCTGGCCGCACCAATGTCGCAGCTAAAAACATGTTGCGCATAAAACTGTTCCTTCAATAAAGCCATGAAACGCTCTTCCACCTCACAACTGATCCATCTGGCCTGGCCGGTTCTGATCGCGCAGCTTGCCTTTATGGCAAACGCCGTCATCGACACCGCGATGGCAGGCAGGCTGTCTGCCATCGACCTTGCCTCGGTCGGCATTGCCGCAGCGATCACCGCCACCGTGCTGATGTCGCTGATCAGCGTGCTGTTAGCACTGCCGCCCGTCATCGCCCACCTTTACGGGGCAGGCAGGCCGGCGGACGTCGGGCGGGAAATTCATCAGAGCGTGTGGATATCGCTGGTGCTGGCGCTGGTGGCGACCCTGCTGCTGCGCTTCCCCGGCCCTTTGATTGCCATCTCGCACTTGCAGCCCGTCGTCGAAATCAAGGTGCGCGCCTATCTCGCCGCATCCGCCTGGGGCGTGCCTGCCGTCTTCGCCTTGCGTATATTCTTTGGTCTTTCCACCGGCATCGGTCGCCCGGGCCCGGTGATGTTTTTCAATCTGCTCTCGCTGACCATCAAGGTACCTTTAAACGCCCTGTTCATGTATGGCCTGCTGGGTGCGCCAAAAATGGGCGGACCGGGCTGCGCAGTCGCCACCGCAGTGGATGCCTGGCTGATGGCATTCTTAGCCTGGGGCTGGTGCCTGCAAAATCGGAATTACCTGCAGTTCCAGCTGCGCCGGCGGTTTGCCGCGCCGGATGCCAAAGAAATCCGGGCGTTCCTGAAACTGGGTATTCCTATCGGTCTCACGTTTATCGCAGATGTGACTGCCTTCACCTTCATGGCGCTGTTCATTGCGCGCCTGGGGCCTGTTGTTTCGGGCGCCCACCAGATCGCGGCCAACCTCGCGGCACTGGCATTCATGGTTCCGCTTGCACTGGGCAATGCAACGTCGGTGCTGGTGGGCCAGGGCATCGGCGCCGGGCAGCGCGAGTACGCCCGCCACACCTGCTGGGCAGGCATCCGCCTCGGCATGGGTATTGCGGCCGTCGTCAGCCTGATCTTCTGGTTCGGTGCGCCATACATTGCCGCCCTGTATACCACGGATATCGCCGTACAAAAGGCGGCGATACCCTTGATCATGCTGGTCGCTTTGTATCATCTGGGCGACGGACTGCAGGCGGTGGCGGTGAATGCGCTGCGCGGATACAAAAAATCGGTGGTGCCGATGCTGCTCTATGCCACCCTGCTGTGGGGACTGGGACTGGGCGGCGGCTTCCTGCTCGGGCTGACCGACACCTTAGGCCCGGCGCGCGGTGCCCCAGGCTTCTGGATCGCCGCAATCGGAAGTCTCTGGCTGGTGGCAGGGCTGGTTGCGCTATACCTGAATGCAGTCAGCAGGGCGAGCAACTGACCTGGCTGCCCCTCACAGTAAACGTGTCAGCCCCTCGTTTTCGCGCTATCCAGTTCCGCCCATGCTTCTGCAGCTATTTCCCGCACTTCCTGATGAACATCGTTGAGACAGGCTTCAACATGGCTGCGCGCAGCGATACTGCCTGTCAAGCCCAGCAGATAGCATGCGTCGGCGCGCACGCGATGGTCGGCATGGCGGGTGAGATCGGCCAACCGGGGCAGCAGCTCGCGTAATTCCGGCATGTCGGCATAAGATTCCAGCAGCGCGCTCACGCCAAGACGTACGTCGAGACTGGCTCCGGGATTGGCGATGATGGCGAGCAGCGATTTTAAGCGATGCGTATCCTCAGTGATAAAGACAGCGGCCTGTTTGTAGCCGCCCTGCTTTAACAAATGCTCGACATAGTGCGCCGCGCCTTCCTCGCTGCCCGCCTGCTCTGCCCACAGACGCAACTCGACTGGGCTGTGTGCGCCGGTGAGGGTAAACGGGCCCAGACGCAGCCAGGGGGCGGCACGCACGCCCTGTTTCTCCGCGAGTTCGGGATGCACGGCAACATTCACTACCGTCATTTTCCCGATCAGCGATTCTTTTACCAGATCGCTCAGTCCTTGCAAAACGGCGGGGCAGTGCGGGCAGCCGGGGGCAATAAAGAGCAGTGCATCGGGCGGCGTGTGTCGTGTCATCGTCATAAATTCCGTTAAGCGCCTTCCATTGCCTTCTTCCAGTTGCGCAGAGCAATATGGTTCAGCAGGCGGCTGATTTCAACAGCTTGCCAGTATGCCGTAAAAATTCAGATTTGCCAGCTTACGCAGCGCGATAAAATAAAGCGGCTCAGTAAAAATGTTATTTACCTATCCGTAGTTTGCTGCTTTTTGTTCCCCTTATAATTGCCCTGACCGAGTTTGCGCGCAAGCCGTACGAAAGAAACAGGATAAGCAGTACCCAGGTTGAGTAATTCATAGCGATTTATGGAGGAGATATGGCTACCCGGCTTGAAGTTCTAGCAGACTGTCGGACTTCAATTTTTATTCTATGCAACCTATTGATTTTTAACAATTAAATATTTGCTTAATTTATACGAACATTAATATAATCAATGAGTTACAAGACAATTCCGACAGGCTCCTAGAAGCGGAAATGTTGCAACTTCCGGCGGCCGAACGTGCGCTGCCGGGTTCACTGTGGCGAAATAACAAGCGCAAGTTCGTCATGCCACGCTTCCCATACTCGATCATTTATACCGTTTCCAATGACGAATTGCGCATATTGGCGCGGGCGAATTTAATCCGAATTCGACCAGTTCATTGCCGACACCCCTTGGTCGGCCTGCGCTACTCGGCGGCGCACAGGGGGAAGCTGCAAAGCCTGACCACGAAATGCATTCACAATAAGAAGCTTGTCAATTCGTACCATTATTGATACATTCCGCAAATGGACAAGCACGAAGTCAGATTCTTCAGGACGGACGGTGGCACAGAGCCTGTGCGTGACTGGTTACGTGAGTTGCCTGCAATCGACCGGAAAACGATAGGTGAAGATATCAAGACTGTGCAGTTCGGCTGGCCGCTGGGTATGCCGCTGGTACGCAAAAGGGACAAAGACCTTTGGGAGGTGCGTATTCATCTGGAGAATCGCATTGCGCGCGTGCTGTTTACGATCTCAAACGGTACGATCGTTTTGCTGCACGGCTTCATCAAAAAATCCCAGACTACACCGAAGCAGGATCTGAAACTGGCAACAGACAGAATGAGGAACGAGTAATGAAATTAAAAAATATCGGCAGCAGCTTCGATGATTTTCTGAGTGAAGAAGCCATGCTGGACGAAGCAACGGCAGTGGCCGTCAAGCGCGTGATCGCCTGGCAAATCGATCAGGAAATGAAGGCGCAGAACCTTACCAAAACCGCGATGGCCAAAAAAATGCACACCAGTCGTGCCGCGCTCAACCGTCTGCTCGATGCGACGGATACGAGCCTGACCCTCACTACCCTGTCCAGTGCGGCATCCGTGCTGGGAAAGAAGTTCAGGATTGAGCTTGAACCCGCCTGAAATTTCTCAGCCAGATATTGAGCCAGACACGGTCATGCCAAATCAATAATATTCTTTCCGGTTTGGCGAAGCTAATTCCCAAACACCGCCGGTGCGACTGCAAAGCCAGCCCAGCAAAAAACTGTTTAAGAATGAAGGATTAAAAGGGCGAGGGGCGGTATACTGGCAACAGAAAAATAATTCGAGTTTTACCCATTCAGGAGAAGTATTTTGCTTGCAGTAGTTGAACAAACCCGATTGAGGGTATCAAGGAACACCGAGGCGAAACGAAAATCGCAACTCGGGCAATTCCTGACGCCTGCAAGAACGGCTCAGTTCATGGCCGGTTTGTTTGTTGTTAAAGACAACCTGGATTGTCGCTTGCTTGATGCAGGCGCAGGTATCGGCTCGCTTTCAAGCGCTTTTCTTGAGCGCTGCGTCGATGGCGATCTGAACTTCAAGAAGATTGAAGTAACTGCCTTTGAGTTGGATAGCCTTATCCACAAAGAATTAAATAACGCGCTGTCCAGTTACAAGAACATGCTGCCGATGGATTATGAAATACTGGGCGGAGATTTTATCGAACAGGCCGTCAATCAAATTCAATTTGGTTCTGGCAAAGGGTACACTCACGCGATCCTGAATCCGCCCTATAAAAAAATCAGCAGCTACTCCCGCCACCGCCTTCTACTTCGACAGGCGGAGATTGAAACAGTAAATCTCTATTCCGCTTTCGTTGCCCTGGCACTGGCGATGATGTCGCAGGGCGGTCAAATTGTTGCAATCATCCCGCGCAGCTTTTGTAACGGGCCGTATTACCGGCCTTTCCGCGACTTCGTGCTGGAGCGCGCCGCAATCCGGCACATGCACTTGTTCGACTCGCGCAACAAGGCTTTCAAGGATGATGATGTGCTGCAAGAAAATATCATCCTGTTGCTTGAACGTGGTGGGCAGCAAGGCGAGGTGACGGTGACCACATCGACCGATGACAGCTTCGCCGATCTCGCAACAAATACGCATCCGTTCAACCGTATCGTGTTCCCCGATGATACCGAGCGTTTCATCCATGTGCCGACTTCCGTTGAGCGCAATGCCATCGAACTTTCAAGTGCGATTCACTGTTCGTTAGAGGATATTGGCATCAAGGTATCGACCGGGCCGGTTGTCGATTTTCGGCTGAAAGAGCATCTGCGCGCAATGCCCGAAGCGGGCACTGTCCCCCTCCTGTACCCCGCGCACTTTACCGGACAAAACATCGAATGGCCTAAACCGGACATCAAGAAGCCCAACGCAATCTTGTGTAACGCCGAAACGGAAAAATGGCTTTATCCGAATGGCTACTATTGCGTGGTTCGGCGTTTTTCATCGAAGGAAGAAAAACGCCGCATCGTGGCAAGCGTTGTTCAACCAGATAGCTTTTCCGATGCCAAAATGCTGGGTTTGGAAAACCACCTGAATGTGTACCACGAAAACAAGCATGGCTTGCCGGAAGCGCTGGCGCGCGGCTTAGGCGTGTACCTCAACACAACCGGCGTGGATGAAAACTTCCGCCGTTCAAGCGGGCACACCCAGGTTAATGCGACCGACCTCAAAATGATGAAATATCCGAACCGTGACGCACTGATTAAACTGGGCGAGTGGGCAATGCGCAGCTTTGAGCCGACACAAAGCATGATTGATGAACAACTCGACAAGCTATCCGCATGACAAAGAAAAATAACCACCTCGAAGCGGCGCACCAAATTCTCATTTCCCTTGGGTTGCCACGCGCACAACACAACGAACGATCTGCGCTTTCCCTGCTGGCTTTGCTCAATCTCACCCCCGGTAAGAAGTGGGTTCAGGCTGAAAATCCACTTATCGGCATCACGCCGATCATGGACTGGTCGCGTGAGCACTATGGCAAAGAGTATGCGCCAAATACGCGCGAGACATTCCGGCGGCAAACGATGCACCAGTTCGTTGATGCCGGGATTGCAACGTATAACCCCGACAAACCGGATCGTCCGGTGAACAGCCCGAAGGCCGTATATCAGGTCGCACCCGCTGTGCTGACGCTGCTGCGTAGCTTCGGCAACAGGAAGTGGCACGACAACCTGACGACCTATTTATCACAGAGTCAGACGCTGGCAGCAAAATACGCGATGGAGCGCGAGCAAAACCGTATCCCCATGCAGATTGCGCCTGGCAAGGTAATCACCCTCAGCCCCGGCGAACACAGCGAGCTGATTCGTGCCATCGTGGAAGACTTCGGCCCGCGTTTCGCGCCGGGCAGTGTGCTGGTCTACGCTGGCGATACGGGCGACAAGTGGGGTTATTTCGATGCGGTCTTGTTGGCTGAGTTGGGCGTCAAAGTGGATACACATGGCAAGATGCCTGATGTGGTGCTGCACTTCGTCGAAAAGAATTGGTTACTACTGATCGAATCCGTCACCAGTCATGGCCCCGTCGATGGCAAGCGACACGCCGAGCTGACCAAGTTGTTCGCAGGATCAAAAGCCGGGCTGGTCTATGTGACCGCGTTCCCGAACCGCTCCTTCATGAGCCGGTATCTGGGCGAAATCGCTTGGGAAACGGAAGTGTGGGTGGCCGATGCGCCATCGCACTTGATTCACTTTAATGGTGAACGATTCCTTGGGCCGTACGCAACGTGATGTAAGAAATCAATCAGGCTCTGCAATTATTTGCGACCACACTTTGATTTCCGATTCTCACTCCCCGATGCGTATCGCACAGCTTCGCCAACGCCTGCGCGCTCTTGGCGCCAAGCCGTGCCACGAAGATTGTCTGCTGCGCGGCTGGAGTCAGGTCTGCTCGTACGACAGGGCGCACAGTCCGGCAGACAGTTTCTTTTCAGTGGCAATCCGCAATGAGTTGCCCGCCATTGAAGCGGAGTTGAATAATTTTGCGCGCCTGCACAGCGGAGAATAAAAAGGGAAAAAAGGAACGCTACTCTTTTTTCTGCACTGCCAGAAGTGGCTGGGGGTTTTCACCCACCCTGACCGCTCTGTTATGATATTCAGACTATAGCGGCTCAGTTGGCATCATCTGCATCCTGCTCGGGGCTGCCTGGCCGTGGCTGAGCAAGCTGGGCTTGGGGCATTTGCCCGGCGACATCTACATCAGGTGCAAAAACTTTACTTTCTTCTTCCCGGTCACGACCAGTATTATTATTTCCCTGCTGCTGTCATTCGTTTTTTGGATGTTCAGGAAGTAAGGGAACAGCTGAGTTAATCCGATCATGGTTCGACAGGCTCACCACGAACGGATTAAATCATTCCACTCGTCAAGGCCCTAAATTTCATCGAAGGATTCAGAGCAAACGGGTTACTTGTTCGGCATTTCGTTAGTGCCGCACGGCCCATTGCGAAAAATATTCCTGCATCAGGCTTCTTCACGAAATTTGCTTTCAAAAAACCAATCTCAAATCGCCAGTTGCTCCGGCGCTATCCCCAACGCATTGGCGATTTTTTCGCGGGTGGATTTCCTTACCGTCTCTTTCGCTTCCTGCTGTGCGTAAGCGCTTTGCGAAATGCCGAGACGGCGAGCGATTTCTGTCTGGGTAAGACCGAGATGTTCGCGCCATGCACGGATTGGCGTCATGTCCTTGTTGATGACGTTGTTGACCACTGCATTGGGGACAGTCGAGGCGTGCAGTTTGGACAGACTCAGGTATTCCGCATAGGGAATCACGGCAAAAGCGGGTTTGCCCTTCGCATCTTTCAGAATCTGGATGTTAGTAGGTGCGTTCATTTCGTTTCTCCACTTGCATGATGGTGACGATAATCGAGGTGCCGTTCTGGTCAATCTCAAATATCACCCGATGGTCGCCAATACGGAGCCGGTAATCGTTGCGCCCCTGCAGGCGTTTGATGTCACCGGGGCAATCCGGCCAGTGCGAAAGTTGCTGCACCTCGGCATAGATCCCTTGCCGTTTACGCTTGTCCGCAATCTTGCGAAGCTGCCTAACTGCTTTGGCTGACCAATCGATGGTGTTCATGCCAAAAGTATAAGTAAATTATAAGTTTTTGCAAGCGGAATTTTTGGGTATCCATGAAGCCGGCATCGCAGCATCTCATCCCGGATTGGCTCACGAGATTTTTAGTGCCTCACGGCCCAGCGCGAGAAATATTCCTGCATCAGGCTTTTGACCACGGGGCCATACACCGGCTTGTCGGATTGCTTCAAGCCCTCCTCGAAAAATCCCGGCGCGTCATGCGGCAGATTCCGGGAAAGCGCATCGAATGCATTGCGCATCAGTGGTTCATCCTGGGTGCGGGTCGCGACGATCGCGAAATTGAAATTCAACACGCGCCAGGGGCGGCCTGGATTGGATTGATCCAGGTCTGCCTGAATGGCGGGTGATGCATGTTCCAGAACGGCCTTCATCGCATGAAACAGCGCGCGCAATGCCTCATCCGATGACGTGGTGTTGGCGCTGGCCGCAAAACCGTTGACGACTGTTTCCAGTTCGCGGATCTCGCCGTCATGGCGCGCCACCCACAGCGCAATGCCCACTGCAATGCTTTCGAGATCGGATTTGGCGTGCGGTAATTCCAGACGCACGGACCAGTCGGCGAGTTCTGCGGCAAGCAGCAGTGCCTGCTCAGCCAGTTCATCGTCACATGTCTGGCCGTCATCGATCTCGTCGAAGGCTAGAAGCAGTGTGCGCAGCGCCGCTGCTGTTTGCATCGGGCTGTCGGATTGCTGACCGCGCTGAATACAACGCGTTTCAATCGCGCCGGCGGCGCTTTCCAGCAGTTGCCGGATTTCCTCAAGTTCGTTCATGGGTGAGATTGCCTGTGTAGGTTGGCGAGTTTGAATTCATTGTGTGACGAGTTTAACACGGTCAAACGGCTGCGATGCTGCTGTGATTTCTCTGCGCGATATGAGACGCGGTATACTGCTAATTTACCTGTCATCCGGTTATCGCCTATGAAACAATTTCTGCAAAAGCTTGAAACTTCGCCCGAGAGCATCGCGTTCAGCGACACCATCGCACTGATCGATGCGCATTACGACTTTACTCCTGCCGCATTTAGCAACGGTGAACTGCAAAACGAAGCGGGGCAGAACAGCGGTTCATGCAAGGTCTTCTCCTTCGCAAAGTTACACAACCTGACAGTGCAGCAGACCCTGTATTGTTTCGGCGCTTATTACCGCGACGATGTGCTAAAAACTCCGCAAGGCACCGACCACCAGAACATCCGCACCTTCATGAAGTCAGGCTGGGAAGGGGTCGTCTTCCAGGGCAGTGCGTTGACGCCGAAAATCTCATAAACTGAAAAGCTGGCCCGTTTGATCTTGCGACCTTAAAAAATAATGCATGGCAGCGATTGATCAATCGCACTATTTGACATACCATCTGACGCACTTTAAACAATTCCACAAGGAAGCACATCATGGCCAACCTGACCGCCAATGACCTGAAAACCAGAGGGATAGCCGCCATCGAAGCAGTGCTGGCGGACAGCCCGGAAGCGATTGTTTCGGTGCGCGGCAAGGATCGCTTCGTGGTGATGGATATTGCGCAATATCACTACCTGCGCGAATGCGAACTTGAAGCAGCACTGGCCGAAACGCATGCTGATGTGGCGGCGGGACGCTTTGTGAAGGATTCGGCAGCGGCGCATGTCAAGCGTGTGAAAAAATCCGCCGCATGACCTTCCAGCTCCTGTTCACCGCGCAATATGAAAAACGCGCCGCGCGTTTTCTCAAACGTCATCCGGAGCTGGAAAAGCAATACCTCAAAGCTTTACAGCTGCTGGAAATGAATCCGCATCACCCCTCGCTGCGTTTGCACGCCTTGAGCGGCAGACTGCAAGGGCTGCACTCGGTTTCCATCAATCTTTCCTACCGCATCACACTGGAGCTGTTGATCCAGGATGAAGAGATCATTCCCGTGAATGTGGGCGATCATGATGTGGTGTATTAGTAAATAAACTCAAACATGATTCCCGATTCTTATTCCCCGATGCGCATATCTCATCTTCTCCAGCGACTGCGCAGTCTCGGCGCCAAGCCGTGTCACGAAGATCGTCTGCTGCGCGGCTGGAGCCAGATTGCTTCATATGACAGAAAAAACAGCCCGGCTGACAATTTTTTTCCGCTGGCAATCCGCCGCGAGTTGCCCGTCATCGAGGCGGAGTTGAATGGATTGGCGCGCCTTCGCAGTGAACATCCGGCAGGTGTTGGCGTCGCGCGGTTGCTGGTGGAACTGGCTGACGGCCAGATGGTGGAAAGCGTGCTGCTGCCGCGCGGTGGCCTGTGCATATCGACGCAGGTAGGTTGCGCCGTCGGGTGTGTGTTTTGCATGAGTGGCCGCAACGGTTTGCTGCGCCAGTTAGGCAGCGCCGAGATCGTTGCGCAGGTGGTGCTCGCCCGCAAACGCCGTGAAGTTCACAAGGTGGTCTTCATGGGCATGGGCGAACCGGCCCATAATCTCGACAACGTGCTGGACGCAATTGAACTGCTCGGCACACAGGGCAACATCGGCCACAAGAATCTGGTGTTATCTACGGTGGGGGATTTGCGGGTGTTCGAGCGTCTGATGGACGGGCTCTCAAATTCCGTTCGGCCTGAGTTAGTCGAAGGCCGAGATTCCGTTCATGGTTCGACAGGCTCACCACGAACGGAGTCCAAGTTAATTCGCGCGATCAAACCGGCGCTCGCCTTGTCATTGCACACTACCGATGCTCTGCTGCGCGCCAGATTGCTGCCTCATGCGCCGCAGATCGCAATCGAAGAACTGGTGGAACGGTGTGAGGTGTATGCGCGCGCCACCTCTTATCCGGTTCAATATCAATGGACGCTGATCGAGGGCATCAACGACAGCGATGCTGAGCTGGAACGCATAGCCCAACTACTGGCCGGTAAATACGCCGTGATGAACTTCATCCCCTTCAACGCAGTGGATGGCCTGGCGTATCGCCGCCCCTCAGCCGAACGAACTGCGGCCATGGTGCAAACTCTCAAGCGGCATGGCATCCTGGCCCGGGTGCGCGACTCGGCAGGACAGGAAATCGAAGGTGCGTGCGGGCAGTTGCGGGCGCGGGTAATGCAAGCATGAGCCGCTCAATTCAAATCACATATCTCACTATATGAAAAAAGTCGCCCCGACCAAGGCTGAAATCGCCCTGCTGCAACCATTCGCCGGCCTTGCGCTGGATCGCATCCATGTACCGAAAAGCCGTGAAGAATTTGCCTCCGCCGCTGCCGAGATCAAGGCAGCGGGCATCGTCGGTTTCGATACTGAATCCAAACCGACGTTTGTCACGGGCGATGTCAGTGAAGGGCCGCACGTCGTGCAGTTTGCGCTGCACGATAAGGCTTATCTGTTTCAGCTGCATCGGACTGAAGGGCATCCGTTTCTGGTCGAGTTGCTGCAATCGGATGCGCTCATCAAGGTGGGCTTCGGTCTCAAGTCGGATCGCAAGCATATCTTTGCCAAACTGGGCGTGCATTTCAACGCGGTTGTCGATCTCAATACGCTGTTCAGTATGGATGGCTACCACAAGGAAATGGGCGTCCGGGCGGCAGTGGGTTTGATCTTCAATCAGCGCTTTGCCAAGGCAAGGCATGTGACCACCTCCAACTGGTCGCAGCCTCAGCTCACACCGCAACAAATGCTCTACGCGGCAAACGATGCCTATGCAGCGCTTAAAGTACTGGAGGCACTGAACCTGCCCCGCAAAGATTTGCCCGTCATGGGCGCTTCAGGTTTTCCAGACGATACTGTGACAAGTTTGCCATGATGGCATCCATGCTGAAAAAGTCAGGTGACGTTCCTCCACATGCCGGCCATTTGCCACTTGCTTCCAGGCGTCAATGAAACGCTTGCCCGTATCATTAACATCCATGCAATTTAACTTCGCCCGTGCGCTAATGGATAGTTACTTATCCGCCTATATACGACATTTCAATCTTGTTGCGCGGCAGTTCCGTGACTTCATGGCGAACCTGCGAATACCGGTCGCGGCGCTCCTGCCAGCAGCTGACGATGGCATCAATCATCTCTTCATCGCTGCCGCCATGACGCAGTAAATGTCTGAGGTCGGTGTCGGACTGTTCGGCAAACAGACAGGTGTATAGCTTGCCGTCGGTGGACAGGCGTATGCGCGTGCATTCGTGGCAAAACACCTGTGTGACCGATGCAATCTGGCCTATCTCGCCTGCGCCATCCGCATAAACCCAGCGACTGGCGACCTCACCCCTGCAGTTGGCATTCACCGGCAACAAGGGATAACGCGTTGATATCATGTCCACCACTTCCTGTGCGGGAACCACTTCATCCATCACCCAGCCGTTGGTGCTGCCGACATCCATGTATTCGATAAAGCGCAGAATGACACCGGTGTTGCGAAAATATTCGGCCATCGGCATGATTTCGCCGTCGTTCACGCCGCGCTTGACCACCATGTTGACCTTGATCGGGGAAAGTCCTGCCCGTTGAGCCGCGTCTATTCCGTCCAGCACCGATTTGACTGTAGCTTTTGAATCGCTCATGCGCTGGAAAATGGCTTCATCGAGTGCGTCCAGACTGACGGTGATGCGCGACAAACCGGCATTCTTTAAAGCATGCGCCTTGGCCGGCAGCAGCACGCCATTGGTGGTCATGGCGATCTCAATAGCATCGCCGTCCGGGGTGCGCAGTTGGGATAGTTTTTCGACGAGCTGTTCGATGCCGCGTCTCAACAAGGGCTCGCCGCCGGTCAGCCTGATCTTGCCTACCCCCAAACGCACGAAGGAAGCTGCGACGCGGGCGATTTCCTCAAAACTGAGCAAGTCGTTGCGGGGCAAAAAAACGTGGTTCTTGCCGAAAATTTCCCTGGGCATGCAATAAGTGCAGCGCAGATTGCAGCGGTCGGTGACTGAAATGCGTAAATCGCGCAGTGGCCGCTGCATGCGGTCGCTGAGAAGTTCTCCCGGGTTGCGAGCGATGACCGGTGCGCGGCTGCGGGTCTTTGCAAAGCTGATCGGGATGATTTTCGGGCTTGCTGACACGGGGTACATTCTTTCGATTAGTAAATGGATGAGCCGGGTTTATCACCAATAGCTGATATTCTACCTCACGCAGGCTGTTAAGCCGAATAAGCGATGCAAAGGTCAAACAATCGCACCGGACTGGACAAGGCATCATGTCCCTTTCGATGAGAAATTTCCCCTAAAATCCTGAACTATTGTTCAGTTAATCGCCCAGCACTTTAATTCAGGATAAAATGCACGCAATTATTCTGTAAGTACGCCCGAATGACTTCATCCCGTTTTGCCGCCTTGCAGTGGTCGCTGTTCGTTGCGCTGGCCCTGCTGCTGCTCTATTTGCTCAGTCCAATACTGACGCCGTTTGTGGCGGCGGCGATACTCGCCTTTATCTGCAATCCGCTGGTGCGGCGGCTGTGCGCCCTGAAACTGCCTCGCACACTGGCAGTCGTGCTGGTGATGCTGGCCATGCTGCTGCTGTTCGCCGGCCTGCTGTTGATCATGCTGCCGCTGCTTGAGAAGGAAATCAGCCTGTTTGTCACGCGTCTGCCGGACTTTATTGAAGCGGCGCATGTAAAATTACTGCCGAAACTGCAACAATGGTTCGGGACAGACTTGCAGTGGGACAGCACGGCGGTGAAAAATCTGCTGGTGAGCCACTGGCAGAGTGCGGGCGGGGTTGCCGAAAAATTATTGCCCTGGCTTTCCAGCAGCAGTGGCGCCATTCTGGGCGTTTTCATTAACCTGGTGTTGATCCCGGTGGCAATGTTTTATATGTTGCGTGACTGGGACGCGATGGCGAAAAAACTGGATGCGCTGATTCCCCGCCATTGGCACGGCAAGGTGCATGAAGTGGGCAGCGAAGTGGATCGCGTACTGGCCGAGTTTCTGCGCGGGCAGATTTCGGTAATGCTGCTGATGAGCCTGTTCTACAGCGTGGCGTTATGGCTGGCGGGTCTTGAGTTTGCCTTACCCATAGGGATCGTCGCGGGGATGCTGGTGTTTATTCCCTATCTGGGCATGATTACCGGCCTGCTGCTGGCGACACTCGCAGCAGTGATGCAATTTACCGAATTTACCAGCGTGCTGTGGGTGTGGGCGGTGTTTGGTGCAGGCCAGATGCTCGAAGGTACGCTGGTGACCCCCTGGCTGGTCGGTGAGCGCATCGGCCTGCATCCGCTGGCAGTCATTTTTGCCTTGCTCGCCTTTGGCGAACTGTTCGGATTTTTCGGAATTCTGCTGGCCTTACCGCTGTCCGCCATTCTGCTGGTGGGGCTGCGTCGCGGTAAAATCTGGTATTTATCCAGCCACATGTATAACAAATAATGGATCAGCTGCTGCTCGACATCACCCCTGACTGGTGGCCGACTTTCGAGAATTTTGTGGCCGGCACCAATCAGGAGTTGTTCTCGGTATTGCATCAGGCTTTGTCGGGCGACAGCCATGAGCGATGCATTTATCTGTGGGGCGCATCTGGCAGCGGCAAAAGCCATCTGCTGCAAGCCTCAGTGAGTGCGGCTCAAAACTCCCGTCAAGACGCGGTCTATGCGCAAGCTGCCGTGCCGCAACTGGCCGATGTCGTGGCGGTAGATGATGTCGACTTGTTGGATGAGGCCGCGCAGATCGAACTGTTCAATCTCTACAATCAGATACGCGAGAAGGGCGGCATATTGCTGATGAGCGGCGAGCAGTCGCCGCTGCATCTTGATTTGCGCCCCGACTTGCGCACCCGTCTGGGCTGGGGGCTGGTGTATCAGGTGCACGGACTCAGTGAAGCCGAGAAGGCGCTGGCGCTGGAGCAACATGCAAAGATGCGGGGCTTTGCCCTTGCGCCTGAAGTCACGCATTATCTGCTGCGCCACGGACGGCGCGATTTGCCCAGCCTGCTGGCAGTGCTCGATGCGCTGGATGAACATTCGCTGCGCCTGCATCGCGCGCCGTCTGTACCCCTGCTCAAGGAAGTTATTTTTAACCAACTGGATGACCGTTCCTCGAAACGTCAGCCTTTGGCCTAGTTTTCCCGCCACCCCTGACGGAGTCATTCGGGTGCTGCCCTCATATGAAATGGAACGAAAATGAATTTAGCCTTATTTGATCTTGATAACACCCTGCTCAACGGCGACAGCGATTTCGAGTGGTCGCAATTTTTAATCCGTATCGGTATCGTCGATCGCGAACTGTTTGAGGTGAAGAATCTTGCCTTTTATGAGCAGTACAAGGCGGGCACGCTGGATATCCACGAGTTTCTGGATTTTCAGTTAAAACCCCTGTCGCGCCATTCCCGAAGAGTGCTGGATGAGTGGCATCAGCAATTCATGAATGAAAGCATCATGCCCATGATCACACAGGCTGCGCGTGATCTGGTGCAACAACATCGCGATGCAGGGGATGTGTGCGCGATCATCACTGCCACCAACAGTTTTGTCACGGCACCCATCGCCCGCGAATTCGGCGTCGAGCATCTGATTGCCACCGAGCCGGAACATAAAGATGGCGAGTTTACCGGGCGTGTTGCCGATGTTCCATGCTTTCGCGAAGGGAAAATCACAAAGCTTGATAACTGGCTTGCTGAACGAGGCTGGACGCTGGACAGTTTTGACGACAGTACCTTTTACAGTGATTCGCTGAACGACTTGCCTCTGCTGTGCAAGGTGAAACAGCCGGTCGCAGTGAATCCCGATGCAACGCTGCGTGCGCATGCCGAACTACAAGGCTGGCGCATCATCAGTTTGCGTTGATGTGAAATTCGCGTAGCGATTTGTTTGTCCGGCTTCGCCCCCCTCGCTACGCTCTCCCCTTCGGGACGAATACGGGATTTCGGAAAGCATGCTTTCCGCCGCATGAGTCGGCTGGCTGTGCAAAGCCAACCGTGGGGCGCGAAGCGGGGTTTGGGTGAGGGAAGCGGGCATGGCAAGTTCAATTATTTGGGTGGCTGCTTCTTGCCATGCCCGTTAATGCAAATCGAACTGTACGGCACGACAGGCTGCCATCTGTGCGATGAGGCCAAGGCTGTACTTCAGCGGGTCGGCGTTCGTGCCGGGCATATCGACATCGCTGATAACGATGGATTGCTTGAAAAATATGGCATGCGCATCCCGGTGTTGAGGCGAGTGGACTGCGGCGCTGAACTCGGCTGGCCGTTCGATGCCGCGGCTGTGACGCGATTTCTGGCGTAATACTATCGTTTGAGTTGACCGAAGGTACGGGTAACTTTTTCGGCCGGATACCCGTTTTTCTCGTCTACCACATAACTATCAAGGCTGTTTTTTAGTCGACGGTGAAGATGGATTAAGCGGGTGAATCAGCCAGATGAAACCGATCAGCGCGATGAACAGCATCGACGAAAGCCAGGCAAGATCATTCACCGCCAGTGTCGCCGCCTGTTGGTTAACCAGATTATTCACGAAGCTCAACGCCTGTTGATCGCTCATGCCTGCGCCGGTGAGCATTCTGATGACAGACTGACTGACCGGATTTGCATAATTGATATGCTCCGCAAGGACGGCGTGATGCGCACTGGTTCGATTTTCCCATGTGCTGGTGTAAATAGATGCACCGAATCCACCCGCCATGATGCGCGCGAAATTCGACAAGCCCGAAGCCGCCGGAATCTTGTCATGCGATAGTCCGGAAAAAATCAGCGTCATCAACGGCACGAAAAATGCCGCCATCGCAATGCCTTGAATCAGCGACGGTATCATGATGGTGACAAAGTCGGTCTGCGATGTAAACTGCGAACGCATCCACAAAATAACTGCAAATACGGTGAAAGCCAGGGTCGAAAATAAACGCGGGTCGAATTTCGCGATATTTTTACCCACCAGCGGCGACAGCAGGATCGCCAGCAGGCCTACCGGCGCCAGCACCGCGCCGGCCAGAGTCGCGGTATATCCCATATCCTGTTGCAACCACAGCGGCAAGAGCACGACATTACCAAAAAACACGCCATAACCGATCGACAAGGCCAGCGTGCCGGACCAGAAACTACGCAGCCTGAACAAGCCCAGATCAACCACCGGATGTGCGTCGGTCAGCTCCCACACCAGAAAGAAACAGAATGCCACCGTTGCCACAACGGCCAGCACGACGATCTGGGTGGAATTAAACCAGTCCAGCTCGTTACCCTTATCCAGCATGACCTGCAGCGACCCCACCCAGACAATGAGCAAACCCAGGCCGACATAGTCTATCGGAACCCGCCGTGTCGGCGTTTCCCGCTTGCGGTACAGCGTCCAGGTTATGCCGGCGGCGAACAAACCGATCGGAATGTTGATGTAGAAAATCCACGGCCAGGAGATATTATCGGTAATCCAGCCGCCCAGCAGTGGGCCTACCACGGGTGCCACCAGCGTGGTCATCGACCAGATGGTCAGCGCCAGGCCTGCTTTTGCCTTGGGATAACTGGAGAGCAGCAATGACTGCGACAGGGGAATCATGGGCCCTGCCACCGCACCCTGTATCACACGGAACAGGATGAGCATGCCAATACTGCTGGACATGCCGCACAAAAAGGACGCCATGACAAACAGCAGAATGCTGGACACGAACACCCGTACCGCACCAAATCGCTGGGTCAAAAACCCGGTCAGTGGAACCGCTATCGCGTTGGCTACGGCAAATGAGGTGATCACCCAGGTACCCTGGCTGAGACTTACGCCCAGATCGCCCGACAGCGCCGGAATCGAGACGTTCGCAATCGATACGTCCAGCACGTTCATGAATGTCGCCAGCGCCAATGCCATACTGGCCAGTACCAGCGTGGCGCCGCTCATCGGCGGCAGTGGCGCGGTTGGGGTGGGATCAGCCATCAGCGCATCAGCGGCGTGGGGCTGACTGATCGCCGATGTTGTCGGCAATAATTTTGTCTATCAGTGCGTCGGCTGCATGTTCCGCGCCGGCGTAGACTTCCGTTTGCGCCGCATCGCGGTGTAATGAGGCATCGGCCAGCACCGATCCGCCCTTTGATGACAGATCCACGGTCGCCTCCATGGACATGCCGACGCGCAGCGGATGCTCCGCAACCTCTTTGGCATCGAGGGCGATTCGCACCGGCACGCGCTGCACCACTTTAATCCAGTTGCCGGTCGCATTTTGCGCCGGCAGCAGCGCAAATGCGGCCCCTGTGCCCGAGCCTATGCCTGCAACGCGGCCATGATAATCCACCTTGCTGCCATATACGTCGGCCGTCAATGCCACGCGCTGTCCAATCCGGATGCGACGCAACTGTACTTCCTTGTAATTGGCATCCACCCAGATCTGCCTGAGCGGAATAATCGTCATCAGCGGTGCACCGATTGCCACACGCTGCCCCAGTTGCACATTACGACGGCCAACATAGCCGTCCACCGGCGCCAGTATTGCACCTCGTTGCAAATCGAGATAGGCGAGCCTTACCCTGACCGCTGCCGCCAGCACACGCGGATGATGACGTGCGGTGACACCGGAAGTCAGCGCCTCATTGCCCAGTAATTGTTGCTGAGCCGTATTCAATGCCGCAGTCAATGCCGCGACATGGCTGCGCGCCGATTCGAGGGCCGTTTGCGCATGTTGCATATCTTCGCCGGACACCGCACCCGTTGCGACTAAAGGTTGTCGGCGCGAAAAATCCGCTTGTGCATTGCGCATATCCGTTTGCGCCTGATCAAGCTCCGCGCGATGCTGCGCCAGCGTTGCAGTCAGGCTGCTGTTGGCCGAATAAAGCGTGCGCACCTCCCGCACCGTTTGTGCAAGCTGCGCCTGTGCCTCCTGCAAAGCCACCTCCGCATTGCTGTTGTCGAGTTTTACCAGCACTTCACCTGCGCGCACAAAATCCGTTTCGTTCACCGCAATCGCCACGACCGTACCTGCAACTTGCGGCGTAATCTGCACGATATTGGCGGCGACATAGGCATCGTCGCTGTATTCCGAATGACGGCTATTCACATACCAATATACAGCGTAGACGATAGCCGCCACCGCGAAGACGACCACCAGCGCCAGCATCCACTTCTTGCGCTTAACCGGATTGCCGTTTGCAACCAAGGTACTGCCGGGTGTTTGTTCACTCATTTTGAGAACTTTCTTTTGCCAGGGATTTTGACACAGGTATGGCGGATGAGACATAGCCGCCACCCAAGGCCAGCATCAGCCCCACATCCACATCGAATGCGCGCGCCTGCAAATCAATCAGGATGCTTTGTTGCAGCAACTGTGCATTTTCCGCACCCAGCACGGTTAAGTAATTTGTGAGTCCACTCTGATACCTTGCTTTTGCCAGCTCACAGGCCGCGTCCAGTTGCATCATCACGCTCTTTTGTTCCTGCAATTGCGTTTGCAGCGCCTGCCGGGACGCCAGTTTGTCGGCCACTTCCCGCAGCGCATTCAACACGGTCGCGTTATACGTTTCTATGGCTGCATCGACTTGTACCGTGCGTCCCTTCAACTGGGCGCGCAATTGTCCCGCATTAAAAATTGGCAAACTGATGGCAGGCCCGACTCCCATGGTGCGGCTGTCCGTACGGAACCATTGCGACAGGCCGATAGCCTCGAAACCTGCGAATGCGGTGAGATTGAGATTGGGATAGAAGGCGGCACGTGCTTCTCTGGCACTCTGCAATTCGCTCTCCACCCGCCAGCGCGCAGCTGCCACATCCGCGCGATGGCCCAGCAATTCAGCCGGGAGCTGTTCGGGTACATCAGCCAGCATGTCGGACGGCAGGCGTGCCGCCAATTGATCGGTCTCACCTGGTTCCGCGCCTATCAACACGGCCAGTGCATGTCTGGATATTGCGACCTGCTCGGTCAATGCCGCCAAATCACGTCGTATTTGAGGCGTCTGGGCCTGTGTTTGACGCTGCACCAATGTGGTATCGAGCCCGGCCGCCACACGTTGATTAATCAGACGGGCATTATGTTCGCTTTGTTGCAGCAACGCCTGCCTGATCTGCTGCTGCTCCTGCAAGCGCGCCAGAGTGAAATATTGCGAGGCGACGGAAGCCGCCAGTACCACCTGCGCGGCTTGCATATCGGCCTGCGCTGCGCGCGTCTGCCCGATCGCCGCGTTGAGTGCCGCCCGTTGTTTGCCGAACCAGTCGATCTGCCACTGCCCGGAAATGCTGGCCGAGCTCATCGTTATCTGGCTGCCGCCCAGCGGGGGCGGAAAATAACCGTTCGCGCTCAAGTGTTCGCGCGTCGATTGTACGCCGGCACTTACCTGCGGATAACGCGCACTGTCGGTTGCCTCTTCGAGTGCCTGTGCGCCAGCGATGCGGCTTTGCACGACTTTTAAGCTGTGATTTTTTGCTATCGCCTGTGAAATCAAGGCATCCAGCCTGCTGTCAGCAAATCTTTTCCACCAATACTGCTGCGGAAAGACCGTCGTATCGGGCTGACGCGTGTCGTTCAGCGTATGCGGCACCATCATGGTCGACTGAGTTGCTATTCCGGAAAAATTTGCGCAACCCGACAACAGCAACGCGCCGGCAAGACTCAGCCTGAGCATCCATTGCGCTACGCTCATGCCGCCTCCGGAGGAGGGTTGCCGTTTTCAGTAAAGCGTCTCAGCATATTTTTGAACAGATCGAACTCCGCCTTGCTAAAACCCTGCAAATGCTTGTTCAGCACCTTTACCAGATGAGCCGGAATCTGTTTGGAGATGTCTTGCCCCGCCCTGGTTAACTCAAGATTAACCACTCGTCTGTCCTCCTCGCTGCGAACACGGCACAACAAACCCTTGCTCTCCAGCCTGTCCAGCATGCGCGTCATCGCACCGCTGTCGCTGTAACTTGCGCGCGCGCAACCCGCCACCGTATGGCACGAGCCTTTTGCGATCAACAACAGAGGCCCCCACTGCATGCCGGTCAAATCCAGCGTCTGCATCTCGGCATCGATATTTTTCAGCAGCGCCTGCCAAGCACCGCGCATCAGGTAACCAACCGACTCCTCGGGCGTGTAACTTTCCTCGCTATAAAAAACATGCTGGCTGTTGCTCATCATAGGAACCTTAATTTAGGACATCGGCAGATGCGTAAAAATAAATGCCTGGGCACTAATTGTCAAGGCAATTATATTTTTGCACGCAGACCTCAGCCTGAACAATCCCGAATCCGGGTTTACAACAAGGGGGGCAGGACAGCGGGGGAGTGAGTGCTAGATAAAACGACGTGAAACAGACTGACAACAAAATTGATTTGTAAGTAAATTAATTATTAATTTTTTTACAGCCTCAGCGCAAAATTAACGGGCTGCGCACTTTTACTGGTGTTCCATCTTCTGATCTTCGGCTCTGCGAAGCGGGGTAAGACGCACCTATGGTTGCGGCAAAACCTGGCCCCAGGACTTGCACCGATGAAGTAACGCGCCATGCCCGGCGCACACGTTCAAATTGAGGGGCGACGCGATTTTGCGCCGTCCCGCTCGAAATGTTGGGTTAGCGCTAAGGCCCAGACAGCGCTCCCCAACCGATCTTGAATAAATAGGAAAGTGCTTTGCTTGCGACATCTGCGACTTGCTCTTTGGCAGCAGAGTTAAATGCCTCTGAAAGTTCTTGTCCAATTGATTTTCCTTTTTCGCTTGCATCAATTGATGATGGAATTACCTTCAGTATTTCAAGGGCTTTGGGGCTTAATGTGACGAAAGCGTTTTTGCCGAGTTGCGTTACTCCGATAGAGCCAGTTAGATAGCCGGTTTCATAGAGCCAGTTCACTGTTTCGTAAACAAACTCTAGTTCCTTCGTCATATCTTGAACTTCGCCATTGACAAGGTAAAGGCCTGTCCAGCTACCACTGCTGGAGATGGTCTCAGAACATTCTTCACAGCCAATGATCTCAACGAAATTCAATCTTATTCGGCAAGGAAAACCGTTCTGTAAGACTGCGAAGACACATCCTACGTAGTAGTTAAACTTATCAATATTATTTTCCATGCTGAATTTCCAAGAGAAGCGCTAACCCGATGTAGACACCAAAAAACAACTTGAAATTTTCGCCGGACAGGTGGCTAAATGATTTTAGAAAGATGAATTTTATTGCATATCAATCATCAGCGTATTTTTAGCACACCTCAATTGAAACTTGAAACAGTCATGATGTGCTGCATAGCGCGGGTATTCAAGCTGTGCGAACTCTATCACCTCTTGTTTCATGCGGGTAAAGAAAGTACGGTTCGCGCGATTGCCCTTCTGTTTATTCTTCCTGCAACCAGCTTTCCATTTGTGCAAGTCGTTGCCAGGCAACGGGCAGGCTGTGTCCTTCTGCTTCAACTTTTTTCAGCAAAATCTTACCCTCGTCAATCAAAGCCTTGATACGCTCCGGCGGAAACAATGCCATCGCTGCCTGCAGCGCGCCTTCCGGCTCGTTTAACAGCGTGGGTATTTGTTCGTCGTCGCGTATTACTTCATCCGGGTTGAGGATGTCAGATACGATCAGATGATCGCACAGTTGAAGATGGAGCATCGTGTGCGCCTCGTCGGTGCTTAATTTTTCCAGTGCATCGGAATCATCTTTTGATGCGGTGCGTAACGTAGAGCTGATTGCATTGAGCAGTTTTTTGATCGCATCCCGTATCGCACCAGTCTGGCCGGGAAGACCCGTACACACCGCATACTGATGCTCCAGTTGCGCTTTTAACAGCAGGATAACATCGCTTTCAACATTTTGATCCAGGCTGACCACACGCTGAACCAAATCGCGAAACTGCTCCATGAATTGTTGCATGGCAAGCCGGTCCTGCTGCTGTGCAGCCTGAATAGCTGCTTGTGTGATCGTAGCGGCACTGAACAAGGGGTTATTCAACTTGCGTTGCAGTTGACGCTCCCTCGGGCCCGGTTGTGATGAAAAAGATAAGGTCATAATTTGCCGTCCGATTTTGTCTGTCGCCGTCATTTTACCTGACCGCGTTCGATGCATATGCCCACCATCCTGCAGTTGCGTATCGCCTGCAGTTTGGCGACGCTCACCTTGACCCAGGGCGCGTCGAAGTCCTTGAGGATGATTTGCGCGATGTGCTCGGCCAGCGTTTCCAGCAACGAAAAATGCCCTTCGCTCAATACCGTCTGGATATGCTGCGCAACGTTTGCGTAATCCAGCGCGTCATTGATGTCGTCGCTATAACAGGCGCGGCTGTTGGGCAGCGCGATTTCAAGATCGAGTTGCAGCGTTTGCGGCACGTGCTTTTCACGCTCGTAAATGCCGATCAGTGTGGTGACTTTGAGTTCGCGTATAAAAATGATGTCCATGCCGATGGCCCTTGTGCCGCTCATGCTTTAATAACACAAACGGATTAATTCGATGGTTTGTTTTGGCGGATCTTTCGCATTCAAGTAAAATCCGCTATTCGCGCATTTTAAGGTATTCCCGATGTTGACTCTGGTTTTTGTTGTTGCAGCCTATCTGTTGGGTTCGATTTCCTTTGCGGTGGTAACCAGTCGTGCATTCGGCATCGCCGACCCGCGCACTTACGGCTCGGGCAATCCGGGTGCGACCAATGTGTTGCGCAGCGGCAAGAAAGCGGCGGCGGCCCTGACCTTGCTGGGTGATGCGGCGAAAGGCTGGGTGGCGGTGGCGCTGGCGATGCACTTCGCCACACCCGACGCACAGGGTGTCTTGCTGATTGCGCTGGTGTTTCTGGCGGTATTCCTGGGCCACCTGTTTCCTGTCTTTCTGAAACTCAAGGGCGGCAAGGGCGTGGCGACGGCATTGGGCGTGCTGCTGGCGCTGAATGCATGGCTTGGGCTGGCAGCGCTTGCGACCTGGCTGGCTGTCGCGCTGGTGTTTCGCCTGTCGTCACTCGCGGCATTGATGGCGGCTGTCTGTGCGCCGATCTATGCGATGCTGCTGGGTTTGCCGCGCGAGTGGGTACTGGCGACCGTAATCATGTCCGTGCTGCTGATCTGGCGGCACAAAAGCAATATTCAAAATCTGCTGGCCGGCAGGGAGAGCCGTATCGGCAGGAAAGCCAGCCAGTAAACAAGGCAAGTAACCAGAAACTCGCGCAGCGATTCGTTCGCTTCCTCTTCCGCTTGAGGGATAACCAGCGACTTGCCCGCTTGCTGGCTTAGTCGATTGGCTAGTTGTTTCACCAGAGGATTGTGGTGAGGGAACAGGCGTAACAAATTTATCATGCCCGTTAGGAGGATTATCCAAGCCTGAGTATTACAATATGATAATATTCGGTCTAAACCAATGGAGTGACCATGCGCCCGGCACAACTTCAGGCCGTACTCGATCGAGAATTTATCAGTGCCCGTGAAGGGCACCATACACCTGTCATGTTATGGGGGCCGCCCGGCGTGGGAAAATCCCAGATCATCGCCGAGGTTGCAACCCGCCACGATGCGCCGATGATAGACATACGCCTGTCGCAGATGGAACCCTCCGATTTGCGCGGCATCCCCTTCAGAATCGACAATCGCGTCGAATGGGCCATTCCGTCCATGCTGCCGGATAGTGAGCGCCATGGCCCTGAGGGCGTTTTGTTTCTGGATGAAATCACTTCCGCCCCGCCCAGTGTTTCGGCCGCCGCCTACCAGCTGATACTCGACCGGCGTCTGGGCGCGTACGAAGTCCCGGCGGGCTGGGCGATCTTCGCCGCCGGCAACCGCCAGGGCGACCGGGGCGTCACTTACACCATGCCTGCACCCTTGGCCAACCGCTTTTCCCATTTCGAGATCGAGGCCAATCTCGACGACTGGGTTGCCTGGGCCTACGGCAATAATATCGATGAACGCCTGATCGGTTTTTTGCGCTTCCGTCCGGAACGTCTGTTCGATTTTGATCCCGCGCACAATCCGGTTGCCTTTCCCAGTCCGCGTTCCTGGGAATTTGCCCACCGCGCGCTGCAAAAATTCGGTGATTCCCCGGAATTGATGCTGGCGACCTTGCAAGCCTGCGTCGGCCCTGCGGCCGGCCTGGAACTCAATGCCTTCGTTGAAAATCTGGATCGCATGCCTGATCTGGACGCTATCCTGAGAGGCGAACAGGTGGATGTGCCGCGCGAAGTTGATCTGCAATATGCGGTCGCCTCGGCGCTGGTCGGGCGTGCGGCCAAAGTCCGTGGCAGCAGCAATGCGCGTGAAATTCACGGGCATATTCTGGATTACGCCAGCCGCTTCCCGTTGCGCGAAATGGGGGTGATGCTGGTGTCCGACATGCATCGCGCGATTGGTTCGCAACTGTTTGCCGTGCCGCAGTTTTCTACATGGGCGAATGCGGTGGCCGATGTGATGTTGTATCAGCGATAGGATATGGACCTTCATGACATCGAAATCAAGCTGGCGGCAGCAAGAACCCGGCTGATTCTGGACAAGCCGTTTCTGGGAGCGCTGGCGTTGCGCCTGTCGATGGTTGCGGCTGATCCTGCGTGGTGTCAGACCACATACAGCGATGCGCGCCATTTTTACTACAATCCGGAATACATCGATGCTTTGAGCATGGAGCAGGCGCAGTTCGTGCTGGCGAATCAGGCGCTGCACTGCGCGCTTTCCCATTTTGCGCGACGTCAGCACCGCAACCGCTTCCGCTGGGAGATTGCCTGCGATCACGCGATCAATCCGCTGCTGGTCAAAGACGGACTGCTCCCGCCGCCCGGTACGGTGGTGCTGGAGAGTTTTGAAAGTATGACGGCGGAGGAAATTTACCCCTGTATCGACGAAAACAACAGCGACGAACCTGAAGAGCAGCCGCAGCATGAGGGCGACGGCAGCGGTGAGCAAAAGAAAGAATCCGAGCGAGGACAAAAGCCGGACGATCAGGGGAAGAATGAGGGCGCGCCGAAGCCGCAACCATTGACCGCGAGCGAAGAGGAGTCTCTTGCGGCGCAATGGCAGCAGCGTCTGGCAGGAGCGGCGCAACAGGCGCAACAGGCGGGCAAGCTGGGGGGCATTCTGGGGCGTATGGTCGGGGAGCTGATGCAGCCCAAGCTGCCGTGGCGGCTGCTGCTCGCCCGCTATCTCACGCAGTACGCGCGCGATGATTACAGCTATATGCGCCCCTCAAGACGGGAAGGCGACATGATCTTGCCCTCGTTACGCAGTGCACAGGCCGATATCATGGTGGTTCTGGATACCAGCGGTTCGATTGCGGCGCAGGAAATCGATGAGTTCATGAGCGAAATTAATGCAATAAAAGGGCAGTTGCGCGCGCGCATCGTGCTGCATGCCTGCGACAGCCAGCTTGTTAAAGAAGGCCCCTGGTTGTTCGAGCCGTGGGACGAGTTCAGATTGCCCGAGGCAATTGCCGGCGGCGGCGGTACCGATTTCAGGCCTGTTTTCGAGTGGGTTGCGCACCAGGGACGTGAGCCCGATCTGTTGCTGTATTTTACAGATGCGCTGGGAGAGTTCCCGCAGCGTGAACCTGTCTTTCCCGTACTATGGCTGGTCAAGGGCAAGGCTGCCGTGCCCTGGGGGCAGCGCGTCCAACTGAATTAAGGGCAGGATTATGTCGGAACTGGCACCGGAAGATGAGTTGCGCCTCAATGTGATGATGGCGGGAGAAATTCAGGCCGTGCGCATCGATGAAGCAGCCATGGTGGTTCATGGTTTGTCTGCTCGCGGCGAGGCATCGATCAAGCTGCATCCGACCGGGCGCCCCGAACAGTATTTGCGCCGGGTGCGCGAAATGCTGGCGGGTAAAGCCACGGGTTCTCCGGGCGGTTATCCGGTCTATCTGCACGGCTGGACGCGCATGGGACAGGCGCGCGACAAGGGGCTAGATTGCCTGTTGCTGCTGGGCGAAGTCGAAGCGGTGGTATCGGTAGCTTATTCAAACGGCTTGACAGATGAACTGGCGCGGCGCGCCTGGTGGGCGATGCCGGTGGCTGACAATGCACGCCGCATGCTGGAGCGCGAATGCGTGGTTCAGGGGAAAATGGGCAAAGTGCTGGCAGCCTATCTGGTCGAATACCTGCCCTTTGAAAACAGCCCCCATACCATCATCGACACGGTCAGGCTGGTACTGCCGCTGATCGATGACGAAGTGCTCCAGAAGCTGTGGAACCGGGGGGCTGTCGATAATGCCTATCATGTCGGATTTCTCGAATGCATGCCGGATAACTTGCCGGTTGAAGTTGAGCCGCGCGAGGACTGGAACGCGTTGATTCCGAAATTGGCCAAGCTGACGGATCATCCTTATGCGGTACAGCTTGAGCGAGTCTTGTCGGCCAGAGGGCAGGCATTTCTTCAGACGGTTGAGGCGATGGTGCGTTATCCGGCGGACAGAGATGTGGCGTACACGCTGCTCAATGCACAGGCCGCCTACTTTTCATCCCTGTCGTATCCGTGCGCCGGGAATACGTTGGAGGAAATCATGGCAAACGCGGAGGTTCATTGCCGGGATACGGCGTCAGTTGCAGGGCGGTTTCTGGAGAAACTGCCGGAATACGCAGCGGAAGTGCGCGCGATGCTGATTTTGTCCTGCATGAACAGCAGCGTCGCCGCGCCGATTCTGTCGCACAGCACGGCCAGCGGCACCCTGATGCGCCAGAAGCTGGAGCCGGTCACGACGCCGATTTTGCAGCAAATTGCCATTTTAAGAGGGCAGGAGTTCAACGCCGCCGTGACGCGCCGCCGTCCGCGTTAATAAGCGAAAGGCTTCCGACTATTGACAAAGTAAGTTTATTTGAGATTCTATCCCTATTTTTTATGCTTTATGGCACACTTGCGCTCTGTTTCTGCTCTTGATTTAATGCTATAAATTTCGAGAGTTACAACGCAATAGCATAACAGCACAGCATCCATTCTTAGGAAGCATTGAAATCATGAGAGCACGCAAAAAACAAAGTGGTGGCAAACATCATGTAAGCGCTAATCGTGTTCATCAGCCACCGTACAAAATTGCTTTATCAGAGTTCAAGCTGGTAGATCAACTAACTCCTTCCGATTTTGAGATTTTCGTCCGTGATGTTTTTGTAGCTGCTGGCTGGAACGATGCCATTATTACCAAGGTTGGGCAGGAATTTCAGCATGGTGATGGTGGCGTTGATATTTTTGCCTATAAAAACAAACGCAGCTTTGCGATTGAAGTCAAGCAAAGACAAGCCGGGATAACTGTTGACGTAAGCGCACTAAATCAATTGGTCACAGGCGCAAGACTCGCTAATGTCGTCAACATGATTTTAGTGACCAATTCTTATTTTACTTCTGAGGTGAAAGTACGAGCATTAAGGCTTGGAGTTGAGCTACTTGACCGTGACGGTTTGCAGAACTTGTGGATTGAAAAACATTCAGAAATCGGTCGGCAAATTCAGCCCAGAACATACCAGGAAACTGTTATTCAAGATAGCTTGACGCGCTTTAACTCAGGGCATAATCGTTTGTTAATCGAAATGGCAACAGGGTTGGGGAAAACCTATACCGTTGCCCATTTGCTAAAGCAGATATTGCAACAGGGAAAAGTTAAGCGTGTACTGTTCTTGGCGCATCAAGTCGAAATACTGTTGCAATCGGTTACCGCCTTCAAAAACGTTATGGGCATTGGCACTTATTCATTTTCGGCCTGTTTTGGTGGTGCAGACCCAGAGCAAACCGATTTTGTGTTTGGCAGTTTCGATACGCTCTTTAGCAAAATCGCCACGCTGGAAAAGGAAGCTTTTGACGTGATAGTGGTTGACGAAGCCCATCACACCCCTGCCAGAACTTATGCCACAGTCGTCGAGCATTTCCATCCTAAATTATTGATCGGCCTGACGGCAACGCCGTTTCGTGAGGACAATAAAGACGTGCTGGCTTTTTTTGGTGGTTCAGCGGGTCATGTAGGCAAGTATGATTTAGCATGGGCGCTGCGTCATAACAAACTGGCATTTCCAAAATATTTGGTTTTGTTGGATGATCTAGATCAGTCGCGAATAGATCAGCTCAATGCCGGGATGTCAATTAGTGATTTAGACCAACGGCTTTTTTTGCACAAAAAAGATGAAGAGGAGTTCGCATTATAAGAAAAA
>JAJXTL010000224.1 GCA_021783855.1 Pseudomonadota bacterium | reverse complement strand
GAAAGTATTGTGCCGTCGTGGCCTGCGGTAAACGCCGCGCTGTAACCGTAGATCACCCAGAGCACGGCGATGACGCAGAATATCGCGAAGCTCTGCATCACGGTCGACAGGGCGTTCTTCTTGCGCACCATGCCTGCATAGAACAGCGCAAGACCTGGCACGGTCATGAACAGCACGAATGCAGTCGAGGTCATCATCCATGCGACGTCGCCCTTGTTGCAGTCGAAACCTTTGTCGCCGCATTTGGGTGCAGGTGCTGCCGCCGCATCGGGTGCGGGTGCCGCTGCGGCAGCGGCAGGTGCCGCAACCACAGCAGCCGCTGCCGGAGCGGAGGCCGCCTCGTCAGCGAAGGTGGGTGCTGACAGGCCGCACAACATGGCCAGCAGCATGAATGAAGCGATTAGCTTTTTCATTTCTATCTCCTTAAAGCGCTTCCGGACCGGTTTCGCCGGTGCGGATGCGTATCACTTGTTCGATGTCTTGCACGAAGATCTTGCCGTCGCCGATCTTTCCGGTCTGGGCTGCTTTCTCTATCACTTCGAGCACGCGGTCCAACTGTTCCGACGCAATCGCCGTTTCCAGCTTGATCTTGGGCAGAAAGTCCACCACATATTCCGCGCCGCGATACAACTCCGTGTGTCCCTTCTGCCGGCCAAAACCCTTGACTTCGGTGACCGTGACGCCTTGCACGCCAATCGCGGACAAAGCCTCGCGTACCTCGTCAAGCTTGAACGGCTTGATAATCGCTGTGACCATTTTCATCATTTTCTCCTTTGGGGGCGAAATCGCTTTCGCCCGTTATATCGTTAAAACGTGCGGCTCAAGGCCAGTACCGCGGTGCCCTTGCCAAGATTGATTCCGTTGACGGTATAAGCGGCTGTGGCATTGGTCTTGCTGAAAGTCAGGCTCCCGCTGAATCCGCTTCCCAGGTCCTTGGCGATGCTGAGCCTGTAATCGTCATAGCTCAGCGAAGTCGCGCCGGTTCCTGCATAGGGGCCTTTGTAGTCCTGTCTGCCGTAGTGTGCGCCCAGCGTGTAGGTGGTGTCCGGGATGGGGTAGTTGGCGCTCAAATCGATGTAATCGGTGCCCTGTGCGGAAGCCACGCCAAACGTGTCGCCCAGGCTGTAAGAGTATTTCAACGAAATCCACTTCCAGCCGATCAGGCCGTAAACCTCGTTGGTGTCAGCTTTTGCGAAGCCAGGTGTAATTGTATAAGTACCTGGGTAGTTGTAGCGAAGGAAACCCACGTCATAGTTGAAGTCTGTCGCAAAACTGTTCCTGAAGCCCAGATAGGTATCCAGCTCCAGTCCTGCATTCTTGGCCAGCCCTTCATCTCCAATCCAGCTGATGCTCGATCCCCATGCGCCGGCATAGAAGCCGCTGGAATGGGTATAGTCGAAACCGCCTTGCAGCGCAGGTTTGCCGCCTGTCTGGGAAATGCCGCGATACAGATAGTTGCTGGTCAGGCTCACGTTGGCGGTCACGGAAGGTGTGGGAGCCGGAGCATCATCCGCCATGGCAATGCAGGGTGCGGCCAGTGCTGCGAGTATCAGGGTGTTCAATAATTTGCTGTGCGACATGATGTTTCCTTTCTTGAGATGAATAAAATGGGGTTCCTGCACAATCCGATAAGCAGGATGCGTGCCAGATTTATTGATCAATAAAAACAGTAAATTGGAAACTGTGCTCTGTGTTGCAAGAAATTTTTGCACCAATATAAAGCGTGGCGATCAGATGATGCACCGGTATCGTGCGCGGACTGACGCCCACTTTCTGTGCATGTCATTAATCAATCTGTCACGAGTTTTTGTTAAACTTACACACCCTGTCTCAACAGGGTTAAACCAATAAAGAAAATTTAGGGAGAAGATGATGTTATGCAAGCGCAAGCTATTGTTGTTGATTTGTCTGGGATTGGGTGCGGATTTGCCCGCTTTTGCTGAAGAAGCACCGTTTTCCGCCAATGTGAGTCTGACAAGCAACTATCTGTATCGCGGCATTTCCCAGACAGGCGGCAAGCCTGCGCTGCAGGGCGGTTTCGACTATACCCATTCCAGCGGCTTCTATGCCGGCGCATGGGGATCGAGCATCAGCTGGTTGAGCGATACTTACACGGCGACCGGCGGCACAGCGGGCGCCAACAATGCAGGGCTGGAACTGGATACCTATTTCGGTTTCAAGAACAGCTTTGCGACGGACTTCAACTATGACGTGGGCTTTTTGCGCTACAACTACCCTGGCACCTATCCTGCGGTTTTTGCGGCGGGCGCTGCCAAGGCGGACACCGACGAAGTCTACGGATTGATCGGCTGGAAGTGGATCTCGTTGAAGTATTCCTATAGTCTCGGCAATACCTTCGGCGTCGCGGATGCCAAGGGCACGGATTACATCGATCTCAGCGCCAATTACCCGATTGAGGACACGGGCATCATACTGGGCGCGCACTACGGCAGGCAAGATTTCAAGGGGCAATACGCCGGCAGCGGCCCAACCTCGCTGAGTTACGATGATTACAAGCTGAGCATAAGTCGCGACTTCAGCGGCTATGTGTTGGGTGTGGCTTACAGCAAGACCAATGCAACGGCTGCATACACTGTCCTGGGCAAGGATCTTGGCAAGGGAGTTCTGGTTGCCTCCATCGCCAGAACGTTTTGAACGGCTGATCTTTGATTTAAGCATCATCCTGCCGCCGGATGATGCTTGGATCGGGACACGAGCGCTCCGGCTCTGATAAACTTGTCGCATCAATCAAGGAGATGATCATGCTGAACGCAAAAATATTCGAAGATCTTTCCGGCAAAGTGCAGGATGCCGTCAGAAACAGCCCGGCCAGGGACATCGAAAAAAACATGCGCGCGTTGTTGGCGCAGGGTTTCTCCAAACTCGATCTGGTCACGCGGGAGGAATTCGACATACAGTCGCAAGTGCTTGCACGCGCGCGCGAACAGCTCGCTGCGCTCGAAGCGCGCGTGGCAGAACTGGAAGCGGCTGCGCATCAATCTGCGCAGGAATGATTCAATGAGCCTCGCGGTGCTCTATAGCCGCGCACTATCCGGCATGAAAGCCGAGCTGGTCACCGTCGAGGTGCATTTGGCAGGCGGCCTGCCAGGCTTCACCATCGTGGGTCTCCCGGAAACCGAGGTCAAGGAAAGCCGCGAACGCGTGCGCGCCGCATTGCAGAACTGCCAGTTTGATTTTCCTGCGCGGCGCATCACCGTCAATCTGGCACCCGCCGATCTGCCCAAGGAGAGCGGCCGCTACGATCTGCCGATTGCGCTGGGAATACTCGCCGCGACAGGGCAGATTTCTTCAGGCAGGCTTGCCGACTATGAATATGCCGGCGAGCTTGCGCTGACCGGGGAACTGCGTCCGATACGCGGGGCTCTTGCGATGACCTATCGTGCTGCAGGATCGGGGCGCGCCTTCATTCTGCCTGAAGTAAATGCGGCGGAGGCGGCGCTCGTCGAGAATGCTTCGGTCTATCCTGCAAGGACGCTGCTTCAGGTCGCAGCCCACTTGAGCGGTCGCGACGCGATCATGCCGTATGCCGGAAAGCCTCGGGCCGCAGCCCCGCATTATCCGGACATGAGCGAGGTGAAAGGGCAGGAACAGGTCAAGCGTGCTCTGGAAATTGCAGCGGCAGGCGGTCACAGCGTGCTGATGATAGGGCCTCCCGGCACCGGAAAATCCATGCTGGCTGCCCGCTTTCCAGGCATCCTGCCTGCCATGACGGAAAAGGAGGCTTTGGAAAGTGCCGCGATGCAGTCCCTGGACGGGAGCTTCGACTTGTCGAAATGGAAAATGCGCCCGTTCCGTGCACCGCACCACACGGCGTCAGGCGTAGCGATGGTCGGGGGCGGCAGCAATCCGCGCCCGGGTGAAATCTCGATGGCTTTGCATGGCGTGCTGTTTCTGGACGAGCTCCCGGAGTTCGAACGCAGCGTGCTGGAGGCGTTGCGCGAACCTCTGGAATCGGGGCGCATCACCATCTCGCGCGCGGCAAGACGCGCCGATTTTCCCGCGCAATTCCAGTTGATCGCGGCGATGAATCCCTGTCCTTGCGGTTATTTCGGGCATTACAGCGGCAAGTGCCGCTGCACGCCGGATCAGATCGCGCATTATCGCAGCAAGATTTCCGGCCCTTTGCTGGACCGCATCGACATCCAGATCGAGGTACCCGCCGTGCCTCAGGACGATCTGCTGAACAAAGTCCCGGGTGAGG
>JAJXTL010000223.1 GCA_021783855.1 Pseudomonadota bacterium | reverse complement strand
CGGCCTTTGCCGCTCGGCCTTCAGGAAAGAAACCGTTATGGCGCGGCGCAAACCTCGTGCACCTATTGCGGCGAATGCGATGTGGGCTGCAACACGCACTCGAAGAACAGCGTGGACCTCAATTATCTTCACGTTGCCGAACAGGTGCACGGAGCACGCATCCAGACCGGTTGCGTGGCGGAAAAGATCGTTCCGCTGAATGAACGGGGCGGCGAAGATGCGGATGCCGACGGCAGGCACGGATATCGGGTGCATTACCTTGAACTCGACGGCGATGCGAGCTTCGTTGACACGCAGCGCGTTGTGGTCTCAGCCGGAACCCTGGGTACGAATGAGTTGCTGCTGCGCTGCAGGGACGTGCACGGAACCTTGCCGCGCATCAGTCGGCAACTGGGGCGGCGTTTCTCCGGCAACGGCGATTTCGTCTCTTTCGTGGTGGAGGGGAAAAAGGCCGCCGATCCGAATTACGGGCCGGTGATCACCCAGTACTCGGACTTCAATCTGTTCAAGGCGCATGACCCGCAGCGGGCTTTCATTCTGGAAGATGCGAGCTATCCGGTCTTTTTGGCCTGGTTCATCGAAGGTATGCAACCAATACTCAACCCGTTGGGGCTGTTCCGGAAAGCCTGGCGTGCGCTCAAATGGCTGTGGCGGCGTATCATGCGCACGCTGATGGGAGGCAAGTGGAGCGGCCAGGTCGCCGACCTTTTTCATGAAGTCCTCAAGGGCGACCTGTCCTATCGCAGCAGTGTGCTTTTATGCATGGGGCTGGACAAGGGCGATGGCGTCCTGTCGCTGAGGGAGGGGCGTCTGAATATCGAGTGGCCGCAAGAGTCCAGCATGCCGCTTTACCGCGCCATGTTGGATTGCGGCAGGAAATTCGGGGCATTTGTCGGTTCCGCATTCTTTACGCCGCTTCCGACCTGGAAATGGCCGGTGCGGAACAACATCACCGTACATCCGTTGGGAGGCTGTGCCCTGGCCGACGATCCGGAGCGGGGAGTGGTCAGTGCGGGTAGCGACCGGGGACAGGTCTTCGGCTACACGGGACTTTACGTAGCGGACGGCTCGCTCCTGCCCGGAGCAGTAGGCGCCAATCCGGCGGCCACTATTTCTGCTGTTTCTGAATGGATAGCCGAAGGAATCACCGGCAATGTACCGGATCGCGATCTCGGCGCGCATCATCTACACAAGATATAAGCTGCGAATATACGGGAGGCGGATTCTATTGATCCGGCACGATGAAGATTGAACTATTTTGCGTATTGCGGTCAATAAAGACAAAATCGAATTGTTTTACCTACCTAGCTATAGCCCGGAGCTGAATCCTGAAGAGCGGCTTAACGCCGATTTGAAGCACGCCATTTATACAAAGGTTCCAGTACGCACCAAGGCCAAGCTGAGAGCCGCAACAACCGAACACGTGAAGGCGTTAGAGAAATCGCCCGAGCGAGTTAAGAAGTTCTTCCAGGATTCACGCGTGAAATATGCCGCATGAAAACTTCAAACTTCACTTGGCCGGATCAATAGTGCTTTTCGCTTAAAAAGATATAGGCCGAGGCATAGACCTTTTTGCGGAAGATATAGACCGCGGTCATATTGCTGAAAAACTACGCTTACTGTACGTTTGCACGTTCCGTACTATCGAGGCGCACAATGGGTTTCTTCAGCAAAAAAGCAGCACCCGCTCCCGCAGCACCTCGTGCCAAAGCTCCTTCCTCACCAGCACTCATCGCTATCACCGGCTTGGGGCTGGCTTGTCATGCGGGCGATCAACCCTACGAACTCATCAGCTCGATGTTGGGGCAGATCAGTGGTGTGAAACTCAGCCGCTCACACAAAATAAAATCAAAACGTAACAACACATATGCCATGGTGAGAATGGCACCAGTCGAGGAAATTGCCGATATTCGTGCGCAAGTACGGATGAACCAGTTAACCACGACCGCACTCTCCAATGCGGAAGCAGCGCTACCAGTCGATGTGGCCCCGGAAAAGCTCTTGATCGTGATTATGGTCGAACCGGATTTGATCATGCACAAAAATGAAATCAACCCGCAGTATTTACAGCGTCATATCGTTGACGAAATACCGCGCCTCGCCACTGCCATCTTCTGCATCCTGCCCAATAACGCAGGCTCCAGCTCCAGCGCACTGCGCACAGCAATTGCAGAACTGAACGAAGGCACATGGCAAGCCGTGATCTTTGGCGGTGCCGATTCGTTAATCGCGATGGAAGCGTGCCAAAAGTTGCATCAAGCTGATCGCCTTTATGTTGTCGGCAAAAGAGCAGGCATCGCGCCCGGCGAAGGTGCCGCCTTCGTGGTGCTGCAAAGCGCAGAGTCAGCCAAAACCAACACACGCCCCGCACTAGCCTACCTGCGCGGCTTGGGTGTCGCACCCGAACCCAATGCTCGTGACTCAGACCTTGAAGCCACCGAAGGGCTATCCAGCGCCATCAATCAGGCAATTACTCAGGCAGGCATCACCGCAACCGACATCCAGGGCATCGTGCATAACCTCGGAGCCGAAACTGTGCAATCGCTGGAGTGGTATCAAACCACACAAACAATCTGGCCGAGGCGCATCAGCGAACAACAGCGCATGGCCGTGCAGCTAGGCGAAATCGAACGAGCCGACTTACCAGACGACCCCATCCCCCAAACCATCCTCCCTTACATGACCATGGGATATTTGGGCGCAGCCGCTTTGCCCATGCACCTCGCTACCGCACTGTCATGGATGGAATACGACGCACGCCAAGCACGCTGGGGTTTTGCTGTGCGCAAGCATCTATTGGTTTGCGACACACCTGATGCGCCGGAACGTGGCGCATTGATTATCAGTACCACACTGGCTACGGCAACATAGCAAACTAGGAGACGCACATGGGCAACATCAACATCAACGGACAAAGCGCCGTACATGCCAAATCGGAAGGAAAGCTCATCACCACCGATACTTGCATGACACCGCCGTTTTGTATCCCCATCAACTACACCAATGTGGCCGAATCCAAAATGACAGACATGGGCGCCTCCTCTGTCAAAATACAGGACAGCCCAGCCTGCAACAGCAAATCCAATTTCAAAATTTCCAAAGGCGACGCCCCCGGCTGCTGCGGCGGCACCAGCTCCGGCACCACGCAGCAATTGGCCGAATTCATCACCTTCTCGCAAGATGTCATGATCGAAGGCAAACCGGCAGTGCGCAATAACGACAAAATGGTGTCCAACAACCGGAATACCAATATCCAGCCACTGATACAACCGCCTGCAGAAAAAGCACCCGCGAACACCCCCACAGCCATTGACGGTGAATACAGCCTGCGCTGGCAGGCGCTTTCACCGGAGACCGGCGAACCCATCAAAGATATTGCCTACTCAATTATTCCCGAAAGCGGCCAAGTAATTTCCGGCAACACCGGCGAGGATGGCAATACCGAACAACGCAAGGACGAAAAACCGGAGAACCTTAAAGTCCTTCTAGGAAAAGGCAGTTGGTCAATATTTACGCCAAACACCGCAGTCTCAGTAGATCGTGAATATGAACTGGCCGAACTTGATGAAGCAGATGAGGAGCTAGAAGACAATGAGTGACATCAGCGCAGGCACAGCCACTGCCTCAAAAAACAAACAGACTACTGACGGCATATTTCTGGCGTTTGTGGACGCAATCAACAAACCCATTTCCAATCTGGTCGTGAAAGTCGCGGTTGGAGGTGACACACACGAACTGCGCACTGACCAGAATGGCTGCTTGCCGATTATCAGTTTTGATCCAAACGCCCAAGAGGGAACTGTTTCGGCAGTAATGCCAACAGGTGTTGAAGAAGAAGTTTTCAAATTCAGCCCCGCCATAGGCGTGCAGTGCCACACCTGCAAAAGCCCCTATTTGCTCCTGAAGGCCGAAACAGAATTGCATGTCGGCAAAGCTACTGAATCAAGCAAACCGTCACCCAAGAAACCCGGCGAAACTGAAAACAAGCGCGACAAAGAAGGTGCGCCTGTTGTAACCGTTGCCATCTCAAAAGATTGCCCCAATTCGGACAATTTGAAATTGGATGACAACGTAATTTACAAGCAGATGATCCTCGACGCATCCAAGCAGAGCGGAATCATCTCGCAGGCAGTTGCTGCTTTAATCAATAGCGAAGCAGAGTTCGTTACCAAAGATAGGGACGGAAATGTCATCGAGAAAGGAAAAAACAAAAAGGTAAAAGGAAAAACGGCCAATAAGACAGTGAC
>JAJXTL010000049.1 GCA_021783855.1 Pseudomonadota bacterium | reverse complement strand
GCAGGTTCGGCGCGGTATATTCATGGGCGCAATAGGCAAGCGTGGTTCGGGGCAAGTCAGCCAGACGTTGCAACGAATGGTGCAGTTGCGCCACGCTTCCCTCAAAACTGCGGCCGCAACCCGCGCCAAACAGCACATCACCGCAAAACAGGATTTGCGGAGTAGTCGAATCGGCATAGAAGGCGATATGATCGTCCAGATGTCCGGGTATATCCATGATGTTAAAGGTTAAGTCGAACGCATCCAGCCTGAGTTGCTCGCCTTCCTTCAGATCGTGGCTGATGTGCGGATTATTTTCATGTCGCCGTCCATACACAGGTACGTTGTATACTGCGCGCAATTGGGCAATCCCGCCGATATGATCATGATGGCGATGGGTGCATAAAATGCCGGTCAGGGTAAGATGATGGGCGTCCAGAAAAGCCAGCACTGGCGCGGCGTCCCCCGGATCGACCACGAAAGCCTGGTGGCTGTTATGAATGGCCCAGATGTAATTGTCTTCAAAGGCGGGAATCGCGGTAATGTTGAACATGAATTCTGAATGTGAGTTGTGCGATGCCGGATTGTAAATCAACGGCGCAAAGTTTGAGCGAGTGGTTTGCGACCGAGCAGGGTGGTTATGTCTTGTCGCGCGAGCAACTCTGGTTCGATCGTACGGTGAACGATATTTTCGGCTACAACGCCCTGCAGTTGGGCTTGCCGGAATATGATTTTTTGCGCAACAGCCGAATTCCTCTGCGTTTTACCGGTTCAGATCAGCCGGACGCGGCGGTGCGACTGTGTGGCGACGAATTGCCGATAGCCGGCGCGAGCCTGGATCTGGTGCTGCTGCCGCATATTCTGGAGTTCACCGAACAGCCGCATGCGATTTTGCGTGAAGTTGAACGGGTGCTGATGCCGGAGGGCAGCCTGATTATCAGCGGTTTCAATCCGCATAGCTTATGGGGTTTGCACCGTGCGCTGGGCAGACGAAATGGCTATCCCTGGTGCGGTCATTTTATTGCCTTGTCGCGCCTCAAGGATTGGCTTGCCTTGCTGGGTTTCGAGGTGGCTGCAGGGCGTTTTGCCGCCTATGCTCCGCCGCTTCATCAAAGAAAATGGCTGGATCGTTACGATTTCATGGAGGCGGCAGGCGATCGCTGGTGGGCGGTAAGCGGCGGGATCTATTTTGTGCATGCGATCAAGCGCGTGCCGGGGATGCGGCTGATAAAACCCAGCTGGAACAAAAATCTGGTGAATAAATTACTGCCGGTCGCACCCAAGTTGAATAACTCGCAGCGCAAGGTCGCAAGCAAGCCGGAAGAAAACAGTAAACGATAGACAGGTTTTAAAGATGAGCGAAGAAATTGTAGATATATTTACCGACGGGGCGTGCAAGGGCAATCCCGGCGTGGGCGGCTGGGGCGCGTTGTTGCGCACAAAAGGTAAGCAGCGCGAGCTGTTCGGCGGCGAAGCACACACCACCAACAACCGAATGGAGCTGATGGGCGCAATTGCCGCACTGGAAGCGTTGACCCGCCATTGTCAGGTGAGGCTGCACACCGATTCAAAATATGTACATCAGGGCATCACCACCTGGTTACCCGGATGGAAGCGGGCAGGCTGGAAAACCGCCAGCCGCAAACCGGTGAAGAACGAGGATTTGTGGCGCAGGCTGGATGCGCTGGCGGTGCAGCATAAAATAGAATGGATATGGGTCAAGGGACATGCAGGACATGCCGGAAACGAGCATGCCGATGTGTTGGCGAATAAGGGCGTGGCGCTGATGCAAGGAACATCCGATGCGTAAAATCGTACTGGACACCGAGACTACCGGGCTTGATCCTAGAAAAGGCCACAGAATCATAGAGATAGCTGCGATTGTTCTGGAGGGGCGCAAAGTCTCCAGACGGCATTTTCATCATTATCTTGATCCTGAACGCGAAGTAGATGAGGAGGCGGCCCGCGTGCACGGTTTTACCTGGGATATGCTGAAGGGACGCGCCAAGTTTGCCGACATCGCGGCCAGCTTTCTGGAATTCGTCGAAGGGGCGGAACTGATGGCGCATAACGCGCCTTTCGATATGAGCTTCATCAACAACGAGTTGCGGCTGCTGAATCTGCCGCCGTTAGAGAATCCGGTGGTGGATACGCTCAAGATGGCGCGGGAAATGCACCCTGGCAAGAAGAACGGTCTGGACGCCTTGTGCAGCCGGTACGAGATAGACAACACGCACCGCACGTTGCACGGCGCATTGCTGGATACCGAGCTGCTGGCAGAAGTGTATTTTGCCATGACGCGCGGACTGGAAAGCCTGCTGGGGGATGAAGATACTCCGGTCATCCGTCAGCCCGCCGTGTTGAGCACGTCCCGCCCTGTGCTTCGCGTATTGCCGGCGCATGCGGATGAATTGGCCGCACATGCGCAGCAACTGATCGATATCGACAAGGCAAGTCGTGGCGCGTGTCTGTGGAAGCAACTGGAGGAGGCTGCGTGAGTAAATGGAAACGTTGGTGGGCGGCAGGTTTGGGCGTGGCGGCGCTGTTATATGCCTCAGCCTGCGGTTATATGTGGGCGACCCAGAAGTCGCAGGTATTCGAGCCGACCGCAATCTGGCAAACCACGCCGGACCGACTGGGAATGAAATATGAAGAGTTGCATATCCCGGTCGGGCAAGGCGCAGGATACCTGGATGCCTGGTGGGTTCCGTCCGATAAACCGGACGCGCCGACTATCGTGTATTTTCACGGCAACTATCGCAACATCGGTAATAATTTGGAACATACGCAGCACATGCATCAGATGGGTTATAACGTGCTGCTGGCGGACTACCGCGGTTACGGTAAAAGCGATGGCGGCAAGCCCAGCGAGGCAAAAGTCTATGAAGATGCGGAAGCCGTCTGGCAATACTGGATCAAATGGCGGGGCGGTCAACCCGGGAAAACCTTTATCTACGGGCATTCGCTGGGCGGCGCGATCGCAATCAATCTTGCCGTACATCATCCAGAGGCGGCCGGGTTGATTACCGAGAGCACGTTTACCTCGATGCAAGCGATGGGTGAGATCAATCATGGTTATTTGCCGATTGGATTGCTGCTGAATCAGCGCTTCGAGTCGCTGAAAAAAGTGCCGCAGTTAAAACTGCCGGTACTGTTTATACACGGTACGTGGGACCCGAAGATACCCGTTGAAATGGCGAAACAACTCTATGCTGCGGCGCCGGAACCGAAAAATCTGCTGCTGATTGAGGGCGGGGAACACAACAACAGCGAAACGGTAGGCTGGGTCGAATATCGCAACGCGGTGTCCGCTTTTGTCAGCAAAAATACCCGATAATACAAAAATATAATATAATCAAAGAAGTACGTTATTTTCTTGATTTTTTAACCAATCGGGAGGGTTCCGCACTTTCTCAACTATTGAATAATGCCTGCAAGGCTAACGGAACAAACATGAAATCAGATGTCATCATTATCGGTTCAGGCGCGGCAGGCCTGATGTGTGCATTACAGGCAGGTCTGCGCGGACGCTCCGTGGTGTTGCTGGATCACGCCAAAAAGCTTGCGGAAAAAATCCGCATCTCGGGCGGCGGACACTGCAACTTCACCAATATCAATACCAAGCCTGAGAATTTCATTTCGGAAAATCCGCATTTCTGCCGTTCTGCGCTGGCGCGCTACACGCCGAACGATTTTATCGAACTGTTGCAGAAGCATAACATCGGTTTTCATGAAAAAACGCTGGGGCAGCTATTCTGCGACGACGAATCCGAAGTGATTATCGCCATGCTGCGCACTGAATGCGATGCAGCGGGCGTCAAGCGATTCATGAACTGCGAAGTCGAAGAAGTCAAACACACACCCTACGAGGAAGACGCAGGGATAGGCAAGAAGGCCAAATTTTATGTTGGCACCTCGCGCGGGGAATTCAATGCCGCATCCCTTGTCATCGCCACCGGCGGCCTGTCCATCCCCAAGACGGGTGCGACGCCTTACGGTTATCACGTTGCCGAACAGTTCGGCGTGCCGATTACCAAGCTGAAACCGGGTCTCGTGCCGCTGACCTTCGCCCCGGATGAATGGAAGCCTTATGCGGATCTGACCGGCGTGTCCTTCCCGGCCATCGTCACGACGGGAAAACAGTCTTTCCGCGAAGACCTGCTGGTCACGCATCGCGGTTTGAGCGGCCCGGTCATTTTGCAGGCCTCTTCCTACTGGCAGCCGGGCAGCGCGCTGCACATCAACCTGTTGCCCGATTGCGACATGACGGTATTGCTGGATGAGAACAAAACCAGCAAGAAACTGCTTTCCAATTATCTTGTTCAATGGTTCCCCAAGAGCTTCTCGGATGTGTGGTGCGATCAGAATAAGGCTTTTGAAAACAAGCCATTGAATCAATATAATGACAAACAACGTAAAGTAATAGCAGCGCAGTTGCACGACTGGCAGGTTATCCCATCGGGAACCATGGGCTATGCCAAGGCTGAAGTGACCTGCGGCGGGATCGATACCCAGGCGCTGTCGTCCAAGACCATGGAATGCAACGAGGTGCCGGGTCTGTATTTTATCGGTGAGGTGGTCGATGTGACCGGCTGGCTGGGCGGTTACAACTTCCAGTGGGCCTGGGCATCAGGTTTCGCGGCCGGACAGGCGGTTTAAATCTTGAATCAGCTTACCGGTCCATCAGGCATGATGCGCAAACTCATCGCGCTGATTACCACTGCGGCTCTGGTTGTGCTGGGCCTGATGTTTTCAGCTGTGATATTTACAGTTGTCGCGGTAGCCGGTTTGACTGCGTGGGGTTATCTGTGGTGGAAAACCCGTGGCTTGCGCCGACAGCTGCGCGAGCAGATGAGCGCTCAGACGATGGGCGGCAGGATGAACGAAGCCGAAGCATACAAGGGCGAAATCATCGAGGGCGTAGTGATCCGCAAGAGCGTCACCATAGCAGAAATCAAACGCTGATCGCATTTTACAGGCATTGCAATGAATCAACTGTTCACGCCGGGCCGAAATTCATGCCGATCGAGAGTCGGTTTTCGCAGCTTTGGTTGATGCTCACCGAATGCACGACGGCCGGTGCGAAAAACACGAACATACCGGCCTGCGGGGTAACTTCTGTGTTGCTGTAGCGGTCGTGAATGATCAGTTTGCCCGAATTCTCCGGCACATGGATGTAATAGACAGCTGACAGCAGTTCGTCGTTTTCGTCGTGATCGTGACGGCTGGTGGTCTTGCCCGGCCCCATGTCATTAAGCCAGAAGCCTCGCTTCAACGCCTGTACCGGCAATTGCAGAATGCTTGCGGCAAAAGTCGTTGCCTGCGCCAAAACCACACCGAGTGCCGGGATTCGTTCGCTATTCAGGTACAGATTTTCGTGGCGACCGTTGAAAAAATGGCTGCGCCGCGAAAAATCCTCTTCACGCAAAAGGCGATAGGCATCCAGGATTTGCAGGTTGATATCAGGAGCATCGGGAAGATGCCCGATGTGCAGGATTGAATTTTGCAAGAGCTGGCTAGTCATGCTTACGATACTCGCGATATTTTCCTGATGAGAGTCAGCCTCGAATCCGCGACAGCACGCTCTGTACCAGTTGCATCGCGCGTACCTCGACTGATGCCTCGCAATAACAGCGCAGTTCGGGTGCGTTGCCGGAGGGGCGCAGATGCACGATTTCGCCATTGTCGAAGCTTACGCGTAGCCCGTCGGTTACGTTGATGTCGACTGTCCTGGCTCCCTCCGGGGCCAGATAATCCTGCAAAGAGTTCGGGTTGCCGGTGAGTTCAAGAATCAGCGCGCGGCTGGTCTCAACCGGAAACGCTTGCAGTCGGTCGCTGGCGGTGAAGCGTGCGGGCAGGTTTTTCATCAAATCGGACACTTTTCCGTTAATTGCGCGCGCGGCCGCCAGCACCGCAAGCGCAGGCAGTACGGCATCGCGTGTGGGCAGCGGTGCTAGGGTTTTTCCTTCGCGGGTAAAGCGGGAGCCGACTAAAAAACCACCATTGGCTTCGAAACCTACCACATCAGAGCCCAGGTTTTCCATGCCGGCAATCACGTAGGGCGAACCTATCCTGGTGCGCACGACAATTTCAAAAGCCCCGCAGAGCTCGATAGCCGTGTTGCAACTGACCGGGACGACCACTTTTTTTGCACCCAGATAGCGCGCGCAAAGCAGGCCGACGATATCGCCGCGCAGCCAGGAACCTGTTTCATCTGAAACCAGCGGACGGTCGCCATCGCCGTCGGTCGAAATGATGGCATCGAAATGGTATTCGTCCGCCCAGTCTTTACCACGGCGTATATCCACCTCGGCGACAGCCTCGGTATCGATGGGCACAAATTCTTCGGTGCGCCCGAGCGAGGTCACTTCGGCGCCCAGCCCTTCCAATATGCTCCGGATGACATCGCGGGCCACGCTGGAATGCTCATACACACCGAGACGCATGCCTTTGAAAAGCTGTACAGGGAAAAAATCGAGGTAACGCTGCACATATTGTTCGAGCGCGGCGGGGTTCACCAGAGGCAGAGGCAGTTGAACGTCGTCTTCGTGTATTTCCACAACGGACCCGGCAATCGCCAATTCATCCGCCTTGGAAATTTCGCCGTCGGGCCGGTAAAACTTGATGCCGTTCCGTTCAAAAGGGATGTGGCTGCCCGTTACCATGACGGCCGGGATAGCTTCGTTTTGCGCATACAGCGCCAGCGCGGGCGTCGGCAGGGCGCCGCAATACTCGACAAGAATGCCCGCATGGTGCAGGGCAGTTGCGCAAGCTGCTGCGATGCGCGGACTGCTGGGACGCAAATCCATGCCCAGCGCCACGCGCTCGACCGTAAACGACAGTCTCACCACAGCCAGGAATGCCGCCGCATAGGCGGCACACACTTCATCCGTCATGTTGCTCACCAGACCGCGCGCGCCGCTGGTGCCGAATGTCACGCCGCTGCTGTCCATCACATCGCGAATTTTGACCTTTTTCAATTGAAATACATCCTCTAATGGTGGGTGAACTGCGTGAAGCAGAACTGTTCGGTGTCTTGGCGTATTTTAGCTGTTCCAAGTGTCATCTGAGTGCATAATTTAAGTGCTATAGTAACTATAATGGACGTCTCGTCGAAGACTGCTGATGCTCTCGGCTGGTTAATCAGCTGTTAAGCTATACGACAAAGGTAATGAAATTATGAAATTCCGTATATATCGTTACAACCCTGAAACCGACGCTGCGCCGCGCATGCAGAACTACGATCTGGACGTCGAAGCTGGCGGCAAGATGTTGCTCGATGCTTTGCTGTTGATCAAGGAACAGGACGACAGCCTGTCTCTGCGCAAATCCTGCCGCGAAGGCGTATGCGGCTCGGATGCGATGAACATCAACGGTCGTAACGGGCTGGCCTGCATCACGCCGTTATCCTCGTTGAAAGAACCGGTCGAATTGCGCCCCTTGCCGGGACTGCCGGTGATCCGCGATCTGATCGTGGACATGACGCAGTTTTTCAAGCAGTATCACTCCATTAAACCCTACCTGGTCAACAACGATCCCCCGCCCGAAACCGAGCGTTTGCAGTCGCCCGCCCAGCGCGACCATCTGAACGGGCTGTATGAATGCATCCTGTGCGGGTGCTGCACCACGGCCTGCCCGTCGTTCTGGTGGAACCCGGATAAATTCGTCGGTCCCGCAGGGTTGTTACAGGCGTATCGCTTCATTGCCGATACGCGCGATCAGGCGACCTCGGAACGTCTGGACGATCTGGAAGACCCTTATCGACTGTTCCGTTGCCACACCATCATGAACTGCGTGGACGTATGCCCGAAGGAGTTGAATCCGACCGAGGCGATCGGCCGTATCAAGGATATGATGATCAAGAGGATGGTATAAAAAATCAGGATTGAAGAATGAGGAATGAGGAATGAGGAGAAAAAAATGAGAAGCGCAAAAAACGTTGAGAATTATTTACTCAATCCTCAATCCACAATCCTGAGCGTAGCGGTCGTAGCGCCAGCTACGGAAACCGCACGGCCCGCCCCTTGCGAGTGCAATCCTGATTTTCTGCAAAGAGTACGCTGGCGTTGCCGGCGCGGTTTGCTGGAACTCGATATCATACTCGGGCGCTTTGTTGAAGCTCGCTACGCCCGATTGTCCGGGTCCGAGCGACAAACATTTGAACAGTTTCTGGATATGGCAGACAATCCGCTCTGGGATATGATTTCAGGCAGGATGAGTGCAGCAACTGACGAACAGGCCGCGTTACTGAAAAAAATCAGATCGGTTTAAACTTCAAGATTGGAAACAGGATGGAAAAAGAATTTAGCCAGAAAAAACGCGTTGCAACACTGACTTTGGATGATGGTCGCAGCATCGAATTGCCGATCCTGTCCGGCACTTTGGGGTCGGATGTCATCGACATACATGGGTTAGCCAAACTGGATATTTTTACCTACGATCCGGCCTTTTTCTCCACGGCGAGCTGCATTTCCAGGATCACCTTTATCGACGGCGATGCCGGGTTGCTGTATTACCGCGGCTATCCGATCGAGCAACTGGCGGAAAAATCCGATTTTCTGGAGGTCTGTTATCTGCTGCTGGACGGTCAGTTGCCCGATGCCGCACAAAAAGCCGAGTTTGTTCGTAAAGTGACTTCGCACACCATGGTACATGACCAGTTGGCGCGCTTCTACAATGGCTTCAGGCGCGACGCGCATCCGATGGCGGTGATGGTCGGCGTGGTCGGCGCGCTGTCGTCCTTCTATCACGACTCGCTCGATATCAACAACCCGGAGCACCGCGAGTTGGCAGCGATGCGCTTGCTGGGCAAGGTGCCTACCATCGCGGCGATGGCTTACAAGTACCACAACGGTTTCCCGTTCATGTATCCGAAAAACAAGTTCAGCTATGTGGAAAACTTCCTGTATATGATGTTCGCCACGCCGGCCGAGGAGTATGTGCCCAATCCGGTTCTGGTGAAGGCGCTGGAGCGCATCTTTATTCTGCATGCCGATCATGAGCAGAACGCGTCCACCTCGACGGTGCGTCTGGCCGGTTCCAGCGGCGCGAACCCGTTTGCCTGCATGGCTTCCGGAATCGCAGCCCTGTGGGGGCCGGCACATGGCGGCGCCAATGAGGCCGCGCTGAACATGCTGATCGAGATCGGCGATATCTCGCGCGTGGCGGATTTTGTACAGGGCGTGAAGGACAAGAAATACCGCCTGATGGGCTTCGGACACCGGGTGTACAAGAACATGGACCCGCGCGCATCGGTGATGCGTGAGACCTGTCACGAAGTGCTCAAGGAGCAGGGGCTGGAGAACGACAAACTGTTCAAACTGGCGATGGAGCTGGAGAAAATCGCGCTGAATGATCCGTATTTCATCGAACGCAAACTCTATCCCAACGTCGACTTTTATTCGGGTATCGTGCTGCGCGCACTGGGTATTCCGGCCAATATGTTCACGGTCATCTTCGCCGTGGGCCGCACCATAGGCTGGGTTTCACAGTGGAAGGAAATGATGGCGGCGAGTGACCGCAAGATAGGCCGTCCCCGTCAATTGTATATCGGCGAAACACGCCGCGATTATCCGGACATGAGCGAACGTTGAATACAAACTATAACAAGCTGATGCAGGACAGCTCGCAGCTGTTCGCCGCCCCCTTTGTCGAGGCGCTGTACGAGCAGTATCTGCACGATCCCGCCGGCGTAACGGCAGAATGGCGCAATTACTTTGATGCCTTACCGGCATGGGATAAGTCGGCGGCAGAACAGCCGCATGCGCCGATCCAGCGTTCATTTGCAGCGTTGCCCGGATTGAAGACTGTCAACGCGCCCGGCGCGGAACATGAGCGCCGTCAGGTCAAGGTGCTGCAGCTCATCAATGCCCACCGTTTTTTAGGCCTGAGGGTTGCCAATCTGGATCCGCTGGCTCGCCACGCCAAGCCCGTGGTGCCCGAGCTTGATCCGGCATATTACGGCCTGACAGAATCCGACATGGACACCACGTTCGAGACCGGCTCGCTGGTGGCGGCTGCGCGCATGACCCTGCGCGAGATCATGCAGTTGTTGCGCCAGACCTACTGCGGCAGCATCGGTGCGGAATACATGTACATCAGCGACGTGCCGCAAAAGCGCTGGATACAGAACCGGCTGGAAGGGGTGCGCGGGGTGGCCGGTCTGGATGCAGCACAACGCCGCCGCATCCTGGGACGGCTCACCGCAGCCGAGACCCTTGAGCGCTATCTGCATACCAAATATGTCGGACAGAAACGCTTTTCGCTGGAGGGCGGCGACACGCTGGTGCCCTTGCTCGATCATCTGTTGCAGCGCGCAGGCAGCCAGGGTGTCAAGGAAGCCGTGATCGGCATGGCGCACCGCGGGCGGTTGAATGTGCTGGTTAATATTCTCGGCAAACAGCCCGGCATGTTGTTTGCCGAATTCGAGGGCATTCACACCGAGCATTTGACGTCGGGCGATGTGAAATATCATCAGGGGTTTTCTGCCGACCTCGATACCCCGGGCGGTCATCTGCATGTCGCGCTGGCATTCAACCCTTCGCATCTGGAAATCGTCAATCCGGTGGTGGAAGGCTCGGTGCGCGCACGCCAGCATCGCCTCAAGGATCTGACCGGCAAGCTGGTCGTGCCGATACTGCTGCACGGCGATGCAGCGTTCGCAGGGCAGGGTGTGGTGATGGAAACGCTCTCCATGTCGCAGACGCGGGGTTTTCGCACCGGCGGCACCGTGCATATCATCATCAACAATCAGATCGGCTTTACCGCATCCGACATGCGCGATACCCGTTCCAGCCAGTATTGCAGCGATGTGGCTAAAATGATCGATGCGCCTATCTTCCACGTGAATGCGGACGATCCGGATGCGGTGATGCTGATTACCGAAATTGCGTTGGATTACCGCATGGAATTCGGTCGCGATGTGGTGATCGATATGGTGTGTTTCAGAAAATTAGGGCACAACGAACAGGACGAACCGCTGGTCACGCAGCCTTTCATGTACCGTTACATTCGCCAGCATCCGGGCACGCGAGCGGTTTACGCCAAGCGCCTGCTCGACGAAGGGGTGATTGCGGCCGGGGAAGCCGACGAGATGATCGCTGTCTACCGCCAGGCGATGGACGAGGGGCGCAACTCGATAGCTCCTGCGCTTGAAAAATTCGACAAGCCGGTTTCCGACTGGGCTGCCTTAAAGCGAGACATCAAATGGAACGTCCCGGTGGATACCTCGGTGCCACTGGCGCGTTTGCAGCAACTGGCCGTACCGCTGACCACGGTGCCGGAGGGTTTCGTTCTGCAATCGCGCGTGCAGAAAATCGTCGATGACCGGATTCTGATGGCGCAAGGCAGCTTGTCGCTGGACTGGGGTATGGCGGAAAATCTGGCTTATGCCACGTTGCTCACCCAGGGCTTTCCGGTCAGGTTGTCCGGACAGGACTCTCAACGCGGCACGTTCTTTCACCGCCATGCCACCTGGCACGACCAGAATCGCGTGGTGTGGTTTGAGGGCGCCTACACGCCGTTGCAGCATTTGACACCCGATCAGTCAGACTTCGTGGTGATCGACTCGCTCCTGTCCGAAGAGGCTGTGCTGGGCTTCGAATATGGTTATGCCACCGCCGAGCCGAATTCTCTGGTGTTGTGGGAGGCGCAGTTCGGCGATTTTGCCAACGGCGCGCAAGTGGTAATCGATCAGTTTATCGCCTCCGGCGAAGTGAAATGGGGCAGGCTGTGCGGACTGGTGATGCTGCTGCCGCACGGCTATGAAGGGCAGGGGGCCGAGCACTCATCGGGGCGCATCGAGCGCTACTTGCAACTGTGCGCGGACTACAATATTCAGGTGTGCATTCCGTCTACTCCGGCGCAAATGTTCCATCTGCTGCGACGCCAGATGTTGCGTCCGATGCGTCGCCCGCTGATCGTGTTTACGCCGAAAAGTCTGCTGCGCAGCAAGGAGGCAGCTTCCCCTCTGAGCGATTTTACTGAAGGAGGGTTCCGTGCGGTAATACCGGAAGTGGAAACACTGGATGCGAAGCGCGTTCGCCGCATCATCGCGTGCAGCGGCAAGGTCTATTACGATCTGACCGCGGCGCGGCGCGCCAGGGGTATAGACGATATGGCGATCATCCGTATCGAACAGCTCTATCCTTTTCCGCACGAGGATTTTGCAGCCCAGGTCGAGGCCTTCCCGAATGCCACTGAAATTGTCTGGTGTCAGGAGGAACCGGGCAATCAGGGTGCATGGCACCGCATTCAGCATTATCTGTTGCGTCACATGCGCAGCGGCATGCGCCTCGAATATGCCTTGCGTCCTTCTTCCGCAGCACCGGCCGCGGGGTATCTCGCGGTGCATAACGAACAGCAAAAGGCGGTGATCGAAGCCGCCTTCCGTCCCGATCTCGATGTCAAGAACAATCCAGGAGTGCATCGCCATGAGTCTCATTGAAGTCAAAGTACCGCAACTCTCCGAATCCGTCTCAGATGCGACCCTGCTGGTCTGGCATAAGCAGGAGGGGGACGCCGTTCTCGAAGGGGAGAATCTGATCGATGTCGAGACCGACAAGGTGGTGATGGAATTGCCTGCATCGAAGAGCGGGGTACTTTCCAGAATTATCAAAGGCAATGGCGAAAAGGTGGCTAGTTCCGAGTTGATTGCGCTGATAGACACCGAGGCGACTGCTCATGTCGTGGAAAAACCGTCTGCCGTGGAAATCCCTGCTGCCGTCTCGCCTTCGGTGCGCCGCCTGGCTCATGAGCTCGACATCGATGCGACCAGTCTGCAAGGCAGCGGACGCAGCGGGCGGGTCACCAAAGACGATGTGTTGAGCGCCATGCAGCAAATTGCGCCGCAGGCCGTGCCCGCCGTCGCGCCAGCCGGCAACCGCCCGGAACAGCGCGTGCCGATGACGCGCATCCGCCAGCGCATCGCCGAGCGTCTGTTGCAATCGCAACAGAACGCCGCCATCCTTACCACCTTCAATGAAGTGAATATGCAGCCGGTGATCGACCTGCGCAATAAATACAAGGATAGCTTCGAGAAGAAACACGGCATCAAGCTGGGCTTTTCCTGCTTCTTCGTCAAGGCCGCCGTCCATGCCTTGCAGAAATTTCCCATCGTCAATGCCTCGGTTGATGGCACCGACATCATCTATCACGGCTATTTCGACATCGGCGTTGCAATCGGCAGCGAGCGCGGCCTGGTGGTGCCTATCATCCGCGATGCCGATAAGTTATCCTTTGCCGACATCGAAAAACAGATCGCCGATTTCGGCGCGCGCGCCAAGGCAGGCCGTCTGACTCTGGATGAGCTGACCGGCGGCACCTTCTCGATTTCCAACGGCGGCGTGTTCGGCTCCATGCTCTCCACTCCCATTATCAATCCGCCGCAGGCCGCCATACTCGGCATCCATGCGACCAAGGATCGCGCGGTGGTGGAGAACGGTCAGATCGTGATACGTCCGATCAATTATCTGGCGGTATCCTACGATCACCGCATCATCGACGGGCGCGAAGCCGTGCAGTTTCTGGGCGCAATCAAGGAAGCGCTGGAGTTCCCGGGACGCGTGCTGCTGGATTTATAGGGTTTTCGTCATTCACGCGAATGCGGGAATCCAGTTTTAGTAAGATCAATATCGCCGTGGGTTGCCCGGCAGCAAGTTACACCTGCAAGGGGCGTCCCCGCACAACCAAGGGGCAGCGCCCCAGGTTGTTGCGTGAAAGAAAATCGACCCCGGTTTGCCGCCCCTGCGGGGTGCCCTGCGTTGCTCGACTGTTCAGGCGGCTGTGCAACTCGCCCTGGCGGTGCGCACACTTCGCGCATCGCTGCGGAACTCAAATGCCGCAAGGGCATTCCCACGAAACTACGGAGCTAAAGCTCCTGTTTCTGAATGAACAGTGCGCGCCGAAATCTCCTGACCAGTCTGCGCTACTCGGCAGCGCACAGGGGAGGGTAAAGCAAAATGCAAAACACCAATTGCAGCTTTCAGGTACGCTATGGCAAGATTCGATGGACGGGTGTGTGCCAATTATGCTGACGGTCAAGGTGATAAATATCCTGCAAGAAAGCTGATACGCGCAACCGGTAACACGGTGCTATGCCGGTCATTCACGAAAAACATAAAATGCTGGACGCACTCTTTCCTGAGCCATGCTGAAAAAACTAAGTAACTTTCTCTCTGTTTACTTCCCTCCCAGCAGTGACGCGGGTCGCCCAGAGCTCACTCTGCAACTGGTCGTTGCCGTGCTGTTGATCGAGGTCATGCAGTCTGATGCCGAATGCGCGTTTGATGAACAGGCCACGATACTGAAAATCCTCAAGCAACGCTTTCACCTGTCGGATGCGGAAGTGGCGCAACTTAACGAACGGGGGCAGCAAGCATCAAAGTCCGCCAACGACCTGCACCAGTTCACTACCCTCATTAACCAAGAATTGGAATTGCCGGAAAAAGTTCGTATCATCGAATACCTGTGGCAGGTTGTATATGCCGATGGCAAAATCAGTGCACATGAAAACCACTTAATGCGCAGGCTGGTGGACCTGCTGCACATTTCCCATGGAGACAACATCGCCGCCAAGATGTGCGCCAAGCCAGAGGGGTTTGAGTAACGGGGTGGCAAAAGATAACTTTGCTCCCAACTAAATTTTCGGTGATATAAGCGAGCACTTTTTGCAGCCTGTTTGCTTGGTACTACAGTGACTGTGTGCCATAACATTTACATCATACGCCAATCCCAAGTGCCTAAAGAGTATTTCTGTTTCATCCACAATTTCTGTGGATAAATCTGTTGGTAATGTTGGGAATTAAGCTCGTAAACTCCCAATCCACAAGGATTTTCCATAGCCTGCCTACTTTTTGACATCGTAAAATATTACTAAAAAACAGTTGACTATCGAAAGTATTAATATTTAGTTACATTTTATTGGATGCAAGCCTTATGCCATCTGGCTTTGTGCATAATTCTGAATTGTCAATATGCATTGAGGACGAGTTGGAATGGCCAAAGAAACGCACTTTGAAGATGTTCCTAGAGTGGTTTGTCAATGGTCTGTGTTATGGGGTGCTGAACCGCTGATGGTCGAAGGTTTTTAATGAATAAATTGTTGATTTTAATGACATACTTCCTGGCGGCGATACATTGTTGCACTGAATGATGAATCGAAGTTCCTCGATCGAACTCAATGATCGGTGACACAATTCGATGCAATAACGGGTGGTGATATGCTATAAATATGCCTGACCGGTCATTTGAATAAAATTTATTATATTCGCTTAACATGAAGATTATTATAAAAAAAGAAGAGCGGCGCGGCGATTACGAGGTAATTAACGAGACCGGAAAGTGTCTGGGATTCGTGTGGAAAAGCGCCGATTACTGGCTGTGCCGCATTGGTGAAAGAGCTGCTGAAAAATTTGAGACTTACGCTCAAGCCATCGACAAAGCGAAAGTATTGGCAACTGAGGACTCGGCTCAGTGAGAAATAAGATGATGGATGGAAACTAAAATACCGGCACACAAGGACGGTATATATGAGACTGTATGGAGAGTACGGCAGAGGGCAAGTTCCCTCGATCAGCCGCAAACTGAGGCGGCATTTCTTTGATTTTGGACATTCATTATGAAAAAATTTACCGCTTACCGTATCTTTGAAGAAAACGGCATTTCCGCCGGGCGATTTGTCGAACTGAGTCTTGACGATCTCGATCAGGGCGAAGTCGTCATCAAATCGCATTATTCCGGCGTGAATTACAAGGATGCGTTAGCCGCCACGGGCGCGGGCAAGGTCATACGCCGTTTCCCGTGCGTGGGCGGTGTGGATGTGGCTGGCGTGGTTGAGAGTTCAACGGACGCGCGCTTTAAAACCGGCGATGAAGTGCTGGTCACAGGTTACGGCATGGGCGTTTCTCACGACGGCGGATTCGCCGAATATGTGCGCGTGCCGGCCGACTGGGTCGTGCCTCTTCCATCCGGTTTGACGCTGTTCGATGCGATGGCGCTGGGTACGGCGGGATTTACCGCCGGGTTGTCTATACACAGGCTGGAACAGAATGAGCTGCGCCCTGAAAACGGCCCCGTCATCGTGACGGGTGCGACAGGCGGGGTTGCGAGTCTGGCGATTCAGATGTTGGCGCAGTTGGGCTACCAGGTTACCGCACTCACGGGTAAAGACAGTGAACACGACTATCTGAAATCGCTGGGAGCGACTGAAATTTTATCGCGTCACGATCTGCTGATGGGCACGCGCCCGCTGGAAAAGGCGCAGTGGGCAGGAGCCCTGGATGCGGTGGGTGGCGAGACGCTGGCCTGGCTGACTCGCACCATGCAGCAAAACGGCGTGATTGCCAGTTTCGGCAATGCGGGCGGGATTGAGTTGCACACCACGGTGATGCCCTTCATCCTGCGCGGGGTGCGCCTGATCGGGGTGGATTCAGCCGCAACCGACATGCCGCTGCGCCGCGAAATCTGGCGCAGACTGGGCACCGACCTTTATCCTGGAACGCTCGCGCAGGTGGCGCATCGCGTACCCTTCGAGCAATTGCCTGATACATTCTCGCCATTATTGCAGGGCAATTCGATTGGCCGCACGGTCATTCAATTCGCCTCTGCAAGATGATTGCAGGCTTTTAACCCTTGTAGAGGGCAGGAGTGATGCTATAATCCGCGCCCTTGGCGAAAGTGGCGGAATTGGTAGACGCACTGGATTTAGGTTCCAGCGCCTCGCGGCGTGAGAGTTCGAGTCTCTCCTTTCGCACCAAGTAAGAATTTTAAGCCACTGATATCAGGGGATTTTTTTTTCCGACAAATAATGGCAGTCGATTTACGTCTGATTGAGTTTTGCCGGGCTTGCAGGTGTTCGCACCAGCAGCAGCAACGGCAACATGAAGACAAAATTGAGTGTGGCAAACCAAAAGCTGTCGATGTAGCCGATGTTCTGCGCCTGATGCAGCACAGCACGGGCGGCGAGCGCAATACCTTGCGGGTCTTGCGCGCCGGTATGCAGCGGTGCCAGATAGGCGTGCAACGCGCCACTGAAAGTCGTGATGTCGCCGCGCAACAGGCTCCATGACTGCTGCGTGCTGCGCGAAAAATAAGTGGTCAGAATTGAAATGCCGAGCGCGGAACCCAGTGCGCGGATCAGGCTGTAAATGCCAGCGGCTTCGGCTGCAATCTCCTTGGGCAGAGTGGTAAAAGCCAGCGTGGAAATCGGTACGAAGATCAGTCCCATACCTACGCCCTGCAGCATCATCGGCAGGATCAAATCATTCGCAGTGATGTCAGAAGTGAAGCGGGTCATCAGGTAATTTCCCGCGATGCTGGCCAGAATACCGACAAAAACGAAATTGCGCGGCGGTATTTTGCCGACCAGCTTGCCGACTACGATCATCACCAGAAATGAGGCCAGACCGCGCGGCGCCATATACAGACCGGCTTCGAAAGTCGGGTAGCCCAAAAAATTCTGCAAAAACAGCGATTGCAGCAACATGCCGCCGAAGAAGCCGATACCGATGGTGGTCATGATCAGGCTGGCGAAAAGAAAATTGCGGTCACGGAAGATGCGCAGATCGAACAGCGGATGATGCTTGCCGGTCAGCGTATATACGACGAAGAAAATCAGCGAGAGCAGGGCGATCAAAGCGGCGAAGGTCAGCATCTGCGAGCTGAACCAGTCATCCTGATTGCCTCGATCGAGCACCAGTTGCAGCGCGCCTATCCCCAATGCCAGCGAGGCGAAGCCCGGCCAGTCCATGCGCCGCGCACGCGCGGCAGTGTCAGGGACATGGCGTATCGAGAGCAGAAAAGATGCGATGCCGACCGGCAGGTTGATGTAAAAGGTCCAGCGCCAACCGACGACTTCGGTGAGCCAGCCGCCCAGGGTCGGTCCCAGTATCGGGGCGACCATGACGCCCATGCTCCAGATTGCCATCGCCTTGCCGCGTTGCTCACCGGGAAATATCTGCAACATGATGGACTGCGACAGAGGAACCAGTGAGGCGCCGAATATCCCCTGCATGAAGCGAAACAGCACCATCTGGAGCAGCGAACTTGCCATACCGCACAGCGCGGAGGTGATGACAAACCCGGCGATACTGATGAGCAGATAACGGCGCTGACCCAGCCTGTCGGTCAAATAGCCGGTCAGCGGCATGAAAATCGCGGAAGCGATCAGGTATGAGGTGAGCACCCAACTGATGTTGTCGGGCGTGGCGTCGAGTTGCCCCGCCATGTCGGGTAACGCAACATTGACGATAGTGGTGTCCAGCACCTGCATGATGGTAGCAGCCATCACGGCGATGCCGGTCAGTACCCGTTTTGCACTCATGCGGTCTGGCGGGGCGTGCGCACTATTTTAATTGAACGGTCACGGTCGCGGTCGCACCGATGCGCAACACGCTGTCCGTCGGCGCAAAACGGATGCGTACCGGTACGCGCTGGGCGATTTTTACCCAGTTACCGGTGGCGTTCTGCGGGGGCAGTAATGAGAAAGCCGTGCCGGTTCCGCCACTCAGACTCTCCACTGTGCCGGAAAAATGCTGCCCGGGATACATGTCTACCTCAATATCCACCTGCTGTCCGGGGTGGATGCCCGATAACTGGGTTTCCTTGAAATTGGCATCGATGTAAAAACTGTCTTTCTCGATGAGCGCGAACAGCGGGGCGCCTGTATTCACCATGGAACCTGCGGCAAGCGTCAGGTTGCTGATCTGTCCGTCCTGGGCCGCCGTAACGTGAGTGTGATCAAGGTCAAGCCTGGCCTGATCGATTGCAGCCTGTGCCTTCAATATATCGCCGC
>JAJXTL010000222.1 GCA_021783855.1 Pseudomonadota bacterium | reverse complement strand
CTCAAACGCAATCCGACCGACGTCGAACTGATGATGTTCGCGCAGGCCAATTCCGAACACTGCCGCCACAAGATTTTCAACGCCGACTGGGTGATCGACGGCGAAGTTCAGGACATGTCGCTGTTCGGCATGATACGCAATACCCATAAGGTCAGCCCAAAGGGTACGGTGGTGGCGTATTCCGACAATTCTTCGGTGATCGAAGGGGCGAGCGTGGCACGCTTCTATCCGCGTGCCGGCGGCGCCTACGCATTCAGCGAGGAGCTGACGCACACGCTGATGAAGGTCGAGACGCATAACCATCCGACGGCGATTGCGCCCTTTGCAGGGGCCGCGACCGGATCGGGAGGCGAGATCCGCGACGAGGGTGCGACAGGTATCGGCTCACGCCCCAAGGCGGGGCTTACCGGATTTTCCGTTTCCAACCTGAATATTCCGGGATTTATTCAACCGTGGGAAGTGTTCCCTCACCCTGCCCTCTCCCGGAGGGAGAGGGTTCTGCTTCCCTCTCCCTCCGGGAGAGGGATTGAGGGTGAGGGAGCAACTTACGGCAAACCTTCGCGCATCGTCACCGCCTTGCAGATCATGCTGGACGGCCCGTTGGGCGGCGCGGCATTCAACAACGAGTTTGGTCGGCCGAATCTGACCGGCTATTTCCGCACCTTTGAAGAGCAGGTCGGCGGCGAGATGCGCGGCTATCACAAGCCCATCATGCTGGCGGGCGGCCTGGGCAGCATTTCTGCGATACACACCCACAAGCACGACCTGCCGGTAGGCGCCCTGGTGGTGCATCTGGGCGGGCCCGGCATGCTGATCGGCTTGGGCGGGGGGGCGGCATCCAGCATGGATACCGGCAGCAATGCCGAGAATCTGGACTTCGATTCGGTGCAGCGCGGCAATCCCGAGATGCAGCGCCGCGCGCAGGAAGTGATCGACCGCTGCTGGCAGTTAGGGGATGCCAACCCTATCCTGTCCATTCACGACGTGGGTGCCGGCGGCATGTCCAATGCGCTGCCGGAACTGGTGCATGGCGGCGGGCGGGGTGCGTCTTTCGAGTTGCGCAAGATACCGCTGGATGAAACCGGCATGTCGCCCAGACAAATATGGTGCAACGAATCGCAGGAGCGCTATGTACTGGCGATCGCGCCGGAACGTCTGGAAGAATTCAAATCGTTCTGCGAGCGCGAGCGTTGCCCGTTCGCGGTAGTGGGTGTAGCCATCGAAGACGATCAGATCATCGTGCACGACACCGAGTTTGACAACGATCCGGTGAACATGCCGCTGTCGGTGCTGCTGGGCAAACCGCCCAGAATGACGCGCAACGTGGTACGCGAAACGCCGAAACTGGCAGCATTCGATACGGGCGCACTCGACTTGCAGGAATCCATCGCACGCGTGCTGCGTCTGCCCTCGGTTGCCAACAAGACATTTCTGATCAGCATCGGCGACCGTACCGTGGGCGGCATGACCGCGCGCGACCAGATGGTCGGCCCCTGGCAGGTGCCGGTGGCGGACGTGGCCGTGACCTTGATGGGTTTCAATACTTACCTGGGTGAGGCGTATGCGCTGGGCGAACGCACGCCGCTGGCGCTGGTCAATGCGGCGGCTTCCGGGCGCATGGCGGTAGGCGAAGCGCTCACCAATATCGCAGCGGCGCGCATCGCAAAGATAGGCGACATCAAGCTGTCGGCGAACTGGATGGCGGCAGCCGGGCATCACGGAGAAGATGCCGCGCTGTTCGATACCGTCAGGGCAGTGGGCATGGAGCTATGCCCTGACTTGGGCATCGGCATTCCGGTCGGCAAGGATTCCATGTCCATGAAAACCACTTGGCTCGAAGAGACGATTGTCCCCTCCCCCGCCGGGGGAGGGTTAGGGAGAGGGAGCCAGAGTGGGGAGGCAGTACGCAAAGAAGTCACTTCCCCCTTGTCGCTGATCGTAACCGCCTTTGCGCCCTGTTCGGATGTGCGCGATACACTTACCCCTCAACTTGCTGCCGATCTTGACAGCACCTTGCTGCTGGTCGATCTTGGGCAAGGCAAAAACCGCATGGGCGGCTCGGCGCTGGCACAGGTGTACAAGCAGGTAGGCGATATTGCGCCGGATGTCGACTCTGCCGCCGCGTTAAAATCCTTCTTTGAATTTATTCAGATACTTAATCTTGACGGCAAGCTGCTCGCCTATCACGACCGTTCGGACGGCGGTGTGTTCGTCAGTTTGTGCGAAATGTCTTTCGCCTCGCATATCGGTTTAAACGTGCAGCTCGATGAGACGCATGGCGATACGCTGAGCGCGCTGTTCAACGAAGAGCTGGGTGCAGTGATTCAGGTAAAAAACAGCGATGTCGCGCATGTCATGAAGCAGGCGAAAAAAGCGGGGCTGAGCGTGCAGAAAATCGCCACTCTGAATCGGACCGGCCTGATTGAAGTTCGCCGTGGCAACAATACGCTGTTTAGTGACAGTGGCGTCAACCTGCAACGCATCTGGTCGGAAACCACTTATCAGATGCAAAAGCTGCGCGACAATCCTGATTGCGCGCAGTCCGAATTTGACCGTCTGCTGGATGCGTCCGACCCCGGGTTGCATGTGAAGCTGACTTATGATTTGAACGAAGTACCCGTTTTTCTCAATCCTCGATCCTCGATCCTCAGTCCTGTTTCACGTCCCAAGATCGCCATTCTGCGCGAGCAGGGGGTGAACGGTCAGGTGGAAATGGCCGCGGCGTTTGACCGTGCGGGTTTCGCAGCAGTGGACGTACACATGAGCGATGTGATCAGCGGTCGAGTCAAATTAAGCGATTTCAAGGGGGTAGCGGCCTGTGGCGGGTTCTCTTACGGCGATGTGCTGGGTGCGGGCGAAGGCTGGGCGAAATCCATCCTGTTCAACAGTCGCGCGCGCGACGAGTTCGAGGCTTTCTTCAATCGCACCGATACCTTCGCACTGGGCGTATGCAACGGATGCCAGATGATGAGCAATCTGCATGAAATCATTCCCGGGGCCGAAAACTGGGCGCACTTCTCGCGCAACCAGTCCGAACAGTTCGAAGCGCGTTTCGTGATGGTGGAAGTGCAGGAGTCACCCTCCATACTGTTTGAAGGTATGGCGGGCAGCCGCATGCCGATCGTGGTGGCGCACGGCGAAGGCTATGCGGATTTCGGCAGCGAGCAGAAGTTGAACGCGGCACAGGTCACGCTACGCTATGTGGACAATCGCGGTGTGGCGACGGAAACCTACCCGCTCAACCCGAACGGCTCACCGCAAGGCATAACGGGTCTGACCACGCCGGACGGGCGTTTTTCCATCATGATGCCGCATCCAGAGCGCGTGTTCCGCGCCGTGCAGAACTCATGGCATCCTCGTGAGTGGCAGGAAAACGGCGCCTGGCTGAAGATGTTCCAGAACGCAAGGAAGTGGGTGGGGTAATTTCATGCCGGGGCAGCCCGGCAGCTGGTTACCTTTCTTGTCTTGCCAAGAAAGGTAACCGAAAGAAGTCGCCCCCGGTTTCCCGCGCCGGTGGCGTTCACGCACAGCAGCATAGGTGCATGATGTGCCGACAGAATAGCTTGACATGTTTAATTATTTTGTCAATGTAAAATCAGTGAGTTGCAGTATATCAGGACAGCATATACAGAACGCTCTCCTGCATACATTTAAATAGTTCTGTCTACTTAACGTTGGGGAGATTACGATGGCATCACGCTACACAGAACAACTTGAACGGATGAAAAGATATTTCGTCCGATTTAAACAAATCAATGATGGAAAAATACACGATCAATCGTCCCCACACTACGATGACGATATGTATGCATTTTTCCAAAATTGCTACCATCTCAAGGATTGGATAAAAAACGATACAGCTTGTTCGAGCTGGAGTGACGTTGAAAATTTCATAACCAACAATACGGATCTCAGCATTTGCGCTGATCTGTGCAATTCGCTAAAACATCTTACGCTCACTAGACCGCGCTCCGCAGAAAATCCAGACTTTGCAGGAGGTCATATCAATCTCAATATTACTGAGGGGTTTGGCGTAAAGGAGAGCGTTGATATTTCCATCAAATCCACAGTTTCTACTTCGTCGGGCAATATTGATGCATTCCAATTAGCCGAACGTTGTTTGACAGCTTGGGAGCAATTCATCAATGAAAATACCACACCCTAACGATTAAGGTTAGGTCGTGATCGCGGAGCGAGCCACGACCTGAACCGTTTGTTGGACGAGCCCGGCTCAGGCTCACAAACACTATGCAAATATCTCCTCAATCCAGCCTCGCATAAACGGGC
>JAJXTL010000221.1 GCA_021783855.1 Pseudomonadota bacterium | reverse complement strand
GTCCTCAAGGGATTCTGCCAAATCAGCTTGCGCCATGACCCGCACATTCGGCACGATAAACACGCGCTGCAAAAAACTCGCGACCAAAGGTGCATGATCCGAACGCAACAATCGCCAAGCGGGATGGCTTAAACGCAGGGCATCAAGAGTGGCGAAATCAAAATTCATCTGCAATGTCGCATTGCTCTAGTGGCAACCAAATTGTCCAGCCAACCCATCCACCGTCATATTCACTGCAATCGCGGTATGCGGAATCAGCACGTAGCACCAAGGTTTACCACCATTGGCTGTAGCGTAATTCGAGGCATTCTTGCACCATTGGATTGCCGCCTCCTTTTTAGCGAGGACAATGGCATCTTCCATCTGATTACTGGCCTTGGGTTCTAACATGTAGATTGCATCTCTCGTCTCAGCGACGAAATCGGGCTGGTACTCCTGATGATTGGCACCCTGTTTGTAGAAAATCTGGAATTGCCCCTTGGCGGGCTTGAACCACTTCGCGGCATCACGATCAAGAATGACCGCTAAAACACGTTCCGCTTCTGAGTCGAACTTCTGCACCGGATACAGGCAGCGTTTGAAACCACCAAACACGTACTTAGCCATATTGCTCTTGTCAGCGGGCGATACCCGGTAATCAGCAGGTGGCTCATTCACTGCAAAGGTGTAGGCACTGCTCTTGAATTCAGTGAATCCTTTGCTCACCACCACCTCATACTCGAGCACTTCTTCCCAACAGTGTTCCTGCATCTGTGCGTAGATGAATCGGGCAATATCGCGCTGATAGCAGCGCAACACTTTGCGCGCATCGTCCTCTGACAAATAGCTACAAAAATGTCTTACGGTTTGCCCCGCCAAGTCATACAACAAGTCGGCCTGATCGTCATATGAAACATCGTCGTTATCAACCAAACCGCTGACGATGTAATCCTCCATGCGATTCTCTTCAATGCCGCCATTGCCTAACGTCACCAATTCACGTTCATTCGTGCGCAGCAGTTGTATCCATAACTCTTCCGACACTGCTGGATATTTCAGCGCATCCAGCTTCAAGGTGAATGGCATAAATCCAGCCTTCACCTCGCCCTTAGGCACAACCAAAATGCGGGGGATTTCTATCGTCTGTTGCGTCATCAACTCAACCGTCTTGGCGACCACAGCGGCGAAATCAGGTTGCTCGACTACGCTTTCTAATTCCATTTGGGCGGGCCGATGTTGTTCCTTGACAGCCTTAACGATGGCGGCCTGTATGTCGGGTTTATTTAGGTGCGCCAGCGTTGGAACACTCGCAGGCTGATTCTCCAACTTACGAATCACCTCATAGGCGATTTGTGCGACCTTCTGCTCCTCCGGCTTGGTGAAGATAGGCTGCACATCCTGCCCTGCCATCTTGGTACTGCCAGTCGCATCAGCGGGTTTCATTCCTAACTGGGTAGCAAGCTGAGTTTGAGAAACAATGGTTGCCGTTTTTTGCGTGACATCCTCATCATCCAGCACCACCGTCTTCAAGTGGATGGCGGAATCGGGTCGATTCGCCTCGTCGATGATTTCCTGGAACCTGTCATGTGCGACGATGTTCAACCTGTCCACCGCTGTCACACCAGTTCGCTTACCGTAGGGCAGACGCAAACCACGCCCGATGGACTGCTCTATCAGAATGCGCGCATTCGCCGCGCGTAACGGCACGATGGTGTAGAGGTTAGTTACGTCCCAGCCTTCTTTCAGCATATTGACGTGAATCACAATCTCAGTCGGTTCATCGGTATGCTCCACCTTCAGTAGGCGAGAAATCATCTCCTCCTCTTCCGCACCACTCCGACTCGAATCCACCTGTATGACTTTGTCCTGGTAACGTCCCTCGAAAAATTCCTGAGACTGAATCAAAGCCAACAACTGGCCAGCATGCGTCGTATCACGCGCAATCACCAACACAAAAGGTTTGACGATTTTGTTGTCAGTTTCGCGGGCGTAAGTTTCCAGTTCCACTTTCACGCTCTCGTGCAAGCGCACACCATCTTCCAGCTTCATGCGCTCAATCGCTTCCGGCGACATTCCCGCCGGATTGAAATTCTTGCGCGTCACCACGGCGGGTTCTTTCACAAAGCCATCTTCCATCGCCTTGCCCAACGGGTAGTCGAGGATGACATTCTTGAACTGAACAGCAGCGCCCTTCGCGCCCTCCACAAACGGCGTCGCCGTCAGCTCCAACCCCAGAATCGGCTTCAGCTCATTGATCGCCTTGATACCGGCGCTGGCGCGATAGCGATGCGACTCATCCATCAGCAACACCAGATCAGGCAACCCAGCCAGATAGTCGAAGTAGCTCTCGCCGATGTATTCTGACAGCCGCTTGATGCGCGGAGCCTTGCCACCCCGCACCTCGGAATTGATCTTTGAGATGTTGAAAATATTGATGCGCACCCCGCCGAACAACGTGCCACTGGCCGGATCATGCTGGTCGTAGTTATCGCCCGTGACGATGACAGGTGCATCAATGGCGAATTCCGAGATGCCTTTGAACACATACTTCGGGTGCGTGCGGTCGCTGAAATCTGCGATCAGCTTGTTGTAGATTGTCAGGTTCGGCGCCAACACAAAGAAATTGTTGATGCCGAGCGCCAAGTGCAGATAGCTGATGAACGCCCCCATCAGCCGCGTCTTACCTACACCCGTTGCAAGCGCAAAACACAAAGACGGAAACTCACGCTCAAAATCCGTCACCGATGGAAACTCGCTACGGATGATCTCCAGCGCAGCGGCAATGTCCGCCCCTTTGTGCGGCGGAACAATTTCAGTAAGGCGATCCAGAATCTCTAACGAGCGGCGCTGCGGCGCACGCAAACTCAAGCGCCCTGCGATGGCGTTCACATGACGGTTCATTGGGTATCACCTTTGTCCTTCTTTACATCCAGCTCCAACTGCTTCACCAATCGGTCGAAATCGCTCTCGAACAACCTGTCCTGCACAATGCGATATTTCTCGAACTCGCTTTCGGCGTGTGCCTTGGCGATTTCCGCCGTCACTTTTCCCGCGTCCTGCAAAATCTCCCGATCCCATAGCGTCAAAAATCCACTCAGACGCTGCTCCCAATCTCCCATGGTCATCGGCATTTTGCGCATGGCCTGCATTTCTGCCATGTCCAGGTAAGCGGAAACGATACGCTGCATCTGACCTAGCTCGAATTCCGACAAGTAGTTCTTCGCAATCGACACATCGTATTGGTGAATCTTTCCATGGGGCGCCCCCTCCCAACTGGTCAAGCCCATGCTCTCCTTGCGATGATCGGCACGATCAACGATCACCTCCGCCGCAGTCTGACCATGTATGGCGTAATGCAGCTTGTTTTGGACTGCGGCAAAAAATCGCTTGGTTGCCGTTGCCGTCGAGTCATAGTCGATGGCCGTGGCGTAAATGTCGGTGATCTTTTGATAAAACTTGCGCTCGGAAAGCCGTATCTCCCGAATCTTTTCCAGTTGCCGCTCGAAAAATTCACTGCCCAGAATGCTGCCGCCGTGTTTAAGGCGTTCCACATCCATGGTCCAACCTTGAATCGTGTAGTCTTTGACGATCTGGTTGGCCCACTTGCGGAATTGCACCGCCCGTTCGTTCTCGATCTTGAATCCCACGGCAATGATGGCTTGCAGGCTGTAGTGCTTGACCTGATAGTTCTTGCCATCCGCCGCAGTTATTAAGTAATGCTTAACAACTGCCTCCTCTACCAGCTCGTTGTCGGCAAAGACGCGCTTGAGATGCTGATTGACCGCAGGCACCGTCACATCGTAGAGAGAGGCCATCATCTTCTGGGTAAGCCAGATATTCTCATCCTCATAGCGCATCTCCACGCTGGTTTCCGCGCTGCCTGTCGCAGCCACAAAGGTCAAATATTCCGCCGCCGACGAGCGAACGAGGGAAACTTCGCGTTTCTTGCTCATGCTTCGCCCTCCCCAAATAGACCGCCCTGTGCCGCATTCACCGACTTAGCCCCTCGCCCTCCCGCCTTTGTTCCCTCTCCCCCCGGGAGAGGGTTAGGGTGAGGGAGTGCCTTCGGCAAATTCTCCACCTGCAACGAATAATCATCATGCCCCCATTCGCAGCGCGACAGCACCTGCTTGGGTATTTTCTTCACGGTGAGATTCGGATACTCGCCCTTGCCACGGAAGGCAGTACACAACACCAACAGACTGCGCTCCGCCCCCACCTCATCCGAAAGCTGCTGCAACTGCTCGTGGTTCAGGTTCGCCGTGGTGACGTAGATGAAATCCCGCTCGGTGGAATGTCCGTGCATCCAGTAATGCGCATCGCTG
>JAJXTL010000220.1 GCA_021783855.1 Pseudomonadota bacterium | reverse complement strand
TTTGCCCATAGGAGTCATTGACGACCCCGGGTGCCTGGAGCAACACCTGATTGAGGGGAGTCGCTTCCCCCTGCGGTAATTTCTGGATATCCTGAGCATCGAAGCGGTAGACGCTGCCGCCTGTTTCGGGAGACAAACCGTTTTGGGCTCGAATAAGGCGTTTTGCCGCGATTTGAATTTCGAGCGCTTTCACAGCGGCGAGCGTAACCGTTGTCCGGGCATTCTTGCTGTTTGTCAGCGTAACGATGGAAGTGCCCATTTGAAAACCGGATTTTTCTGCCTGAATGGCAAAGGTGCCCTGAGCGACACCGCTAAAGACAAAGCGACCGCTGGCATCGCTTAGCGCATGTCCAATAACGCTTGCGGTAACCGTTCTGAGGCTCAGGGTTGCGCCTGCAATGGGGCGCCCCAGGCTGTCCTGAACGAGGCCTGCGACTTCCGAGGCCGAGGCGGGTGCGGCATGGGCAGTTATGCCGAACAACAAGGCCGGTGCAAACGCGCTTCCCGTCAAAATTTTAAACGATGACATTTCTTAAGCTCCACAAAAACAATGACAATTCCCCATGCGCATGGCACAGGCAAGTTGAATCGGATTTATGCGAGGCAGGGCGGCGCACGCGCCGCGAAGGCGGTGAATGCGGGGGTGGCGCAGAGGGCGTTGAACGATGCGTCTGTTAAAACAGTACGCTGTTCAACAGCGTTGAACTGTATGGGGTGGCTGCCGAGCGCGGATCCCAGTTGTGCGTAGGCCGCGCAGAGGTCGCAGTGTTTTTCATGTGGCAGTGTATGGTCAGAATGCGACTGGTTTGCCACTGCATGCGAAACTTCATGCATCAGGCCACCCGTCTGCACAAACAGCAGGGTGAATATCAGTAGCAGTCTGGCAAACAGAGGATAACGCATGGCGCGTACTTTAACCAATAAGGTCAGACGGGACAAGGGTTTTATTCGCTTTCCAGCTTGTCGGACGGGGTGAACGACCAGGTGCGGGTAATCGTCAGGATGTCGACGTCTTTGGCGATATCAGGGGGCAGCGGGGAAAAAGGTCCGGCGAGCTTGACGATGCGCATTGCCGCAGCATCCAGGATACGGTGCCCGGATGATCGGCTGACTTCGATGCTCTCCACGCTGCCATCCGCCCTGATAGCGACACTGAGCTGCAATTTCCCGTAGATCTGTTCGCGTCTGGCCTGTTCCGGATAGTTCAGATTGCCGATGCGTTCCACCTTGACGCGCCAGTCCTCGATATATTGGGCGTAGCGATATTCCTGAGTTCGCGCGCCGATGAACTTCCGGCGCGGCATTTTTTGATAATAATCATTGTTCTTGTTGATTTGCGCCTCAAGGCGGGCAATTTCCAGGCTGCGTTGCACCAGATCCTCTGCGCTTGCCGTGTCGGGCTGTTTTTTGGGTTGCGGCGGTGCAAGGTCGTAGCTGCTTTTGAGACGGGTCAGCACGCGCCGGGACTCTTCTTCCAGACGCGCCACCTGTTTGGCGGATTGCTCGGGCGTGATCTGCTTGTCGTCGTGGATGTTCGGCAGCATGGTCTTCGCCTGGCGATCTTCAGTCGTGTTGCCGCCGCCATCGAGATTGGCCTGCGCCAGTGCATCGGCCTTGAGGGGCTTTGATTTTGAACGGCTGTTGACCAGTACTACATGCAAAGGTTGCATGATGGCAGTCGTGCTGCGCAAATCGGGTAATACCAGGCTTATGCCGAACAGGGCGAGCGCATGCAGTGCGATGGAAAACAGCATCGACAGTAAAACGCTCATTTTCAGGGTGGTCAGCAAGCTGTTTCCCCGCCATTTGTTTCAGAAGCTGTCATAAGCGCTTCAATAGGCTCAGTCGTTTCTTCTTCTTCTTCTTCTTCTTCGGTTGTCTCTGCCGTTTCGCTGCCATCGCCGGTGGCTATCGTGGCAACATAGCGGGTCTGCAACGACAGGTCAAGCAGGTCAATAGCCGTGACAGCAAGTTGCACGCGGGTCTGGGCAGGCAGTTGTTCAGGCAGGGAGGACGCGCGGAATACCAGCGGAATTTCGGTCATTTTTACCAGATTTTCGCGAAGTACAGTGGCAGTAACAACAATCTCGCGCAGCGATTCAGGAATTGACACGTGTTTTTCTCGTTCGCCATTAGCCTGTTCCTGTTGCAGCCAGCGCAAACACCAGTAACGCTCCATGTTGCGCTGGAATTCGTTATAAATCGTGTACATGGTGTCGAAGTCGCGCAGGATTGCGTACAGTGCGGTGTCGTTCTTCGGATACGCTGCCGCTTCGCCTCTCAGCATGGCGATAATCTGGCGTTGATTCACCATGTCCACATAACGGCGCAGCGGCGAGCTGGACCACATGTATTGCGCCACACCCAGTCCCTGATGAGGAGCCGCGACCGTGCTCATCCTGACCTTGCCGCCCTGCTGGGTGCGGTAGATGCCCGGGAAGCCATGTTCGGCTAAATGCTTGCCCCATTCGCAATTGACCAGAATCATCAGTTCGGAGACTACCTTGTCGATCGGGGAGCCGCGACGGCGTGTGGTGATGCTGACATGGTCGTTCGGGTGCCCGGCCAAAAGCCCTTTGGATACAATGTTAAAATTATAATCGACCTGCTGCTGGTTGTCTGACGCCTTGCCTCGTCCGGCCTCCAGCTTTTGCACCAGATGCCATAGCAGCGTCAGTTCTTCGGCATACGGATAATCGAGCTTTCCTGTTGCCAGTGTCTCCTCGTTAAACAAGGGTTCGAGCGTGTCGTGGCGCAGATTTGCCGCGACATGCACGCGCTCAACCCGGCTTTCATAATTCAGGATGGACAGGGTTGCCTGTTCGACTTCGATGTACATGGACAATGCGGGACAGATTCGATCAGCGCACAGCGTGAAGGCTTGCACTACGCTGTCCGGCAACATGGTGATCTTTTGTCCGGGCATGTAGACGGTGGATAAGCGAGCTGCGGCAATCTTATCACCGTCCGAATCGCGTGGCATGCCCAGCGCCGGGGCTGCGATGTGCACGCCGATGCGCCAGTTGCCGTTGGATAGTTTTTCAACCGAGAATGCATCGTCGATCTCGGTGGTGGTCGCGTCGTCTATGCTGAAGGCGTTCACTGCACCCATAGGCAATTCGTCCCATGTGGCCAGTTCGACAGAGGGGAATCCTGTGCCCTTGGGAAAATTCTCGAACAAAAATTTCTGTAAATGATATTCGTGACTGGAAGGCAGTGCGCCGCAACGATCCAGCAGGTGAACTACGGACAAATGTGTGGCTGCACAGGCGGCTTCCAGCGCCTTGACTTCGATGGTATTGCGATCAGGGTTATAGAGCAGTTGCGTGAGGAGATCGGTGAATTCGGGCGGCAACTCAAAACGCATCAGCTGCGTTGTCATGTGCGCCTGAGCCGCCTGAGCCTGACGTTTTTTCTCGGCACCCGCCAGGGCGGCTTTGAGCACTTCAGGGGGCGCAGCGCGGTATCGCCCCTTGCCCTTTCTGTGAAAATAGACAGGCGCACTGTGCAATCGTATCAGCGTAGCGGCAGCTTCAATAGGGTCGGGCTTGTGGCCGAAATATTCAGTGGCAATCTGCTCGAAGCCGAACTCATCGGGAGGGCAGCATTCCCACAGGAATTCCACATCAATATCTGCGGCAAGCGCTTCCGCCTGAGGTAAAAATTCCGACAAGGATGGCTGGCTAAAGTGCACCATCACGTTGCCGGTTTTGACCTTGCTGCGTTTGCCGGACAGGCTTTCGATTTGCAGGGAGCTGGTATTGTCGGTCATGATACTGCCGACCTTAAAACTGCCGTCTTCTTCGTAAAGGATATTCATGTAGGCGTGTGAAAAAAATTGGCATGGATTATAACAGCACCCGTGTTTTTCCGCAGGCTGCCAGCCTGTTCGGGCAGTCGGAATCATGAGGTGCACATAGCTACTGCGATCATCGCAGATACTCTGATTTGGTGTACTGCCGGCCGGTTCGTTTTATGTTCGACATGGCGTCCATTTCACACAATGTCAAGGATAGTTGCGAAAATGCAACGAGTTTTTATGAAGAAATATTTATATCGTATGGTTCATCGTATCTACCGAGGGAAATAATGCAACATATTGATATAGATCAATCAGATGAGTTTGTCACAGACGTGCCTTGTCGCGATGTTCGCCTTGTGTCGTAAAGAGCGGAATAGTAAGGGTGAGGTGCGTCTCAGCTGTCGTTTACGCCGGATTGTCAGGGTGATGGGGCGGTTTTGACTGGAAATTGTGACTGGGTTAATAATAACCTTCTTGCTTCATGAATTTCTTGATGATAAAGTGCTAGTGTCCTCTAGGGTGAGGGTAGGGTGAGTGGGTCCA
>JAJXTL010000219.1 GCA_021783855.1 Pseudomonadota bacterium | reverse complement strand
GTAACGTCTGTCAGCGATGCCTCAAGCGCCTCGCGCAAACTCTCGTAGATCCTGGCGCTGAAACGGTGCTGCTCATAATTTCCCCGTGCGTAACGAAAATTATCCGCTACTGCGACTTGGGTATCCGGAGCGGCCGCTGCGGCTGCCTCAGCACTCAGCACGCAAATGGTATTCGCGATTGCGCGTTCCAGAGCCTTGTTCGGCGGGAAAATGATGTAGTTGGTTGAGTAATTCATTTTGCCCGGTCGAGTATCTCATTCAGCTCAGGATCGGCACCGACCGCGCCGCCAAGCTCGATCTCTTCCTCGGTAGCATCACGTATAGTCAGTACTTCCAGCATGAAAGTGACCTCTCTGCCGCAAAGTGGGTTGTTGCCGTCGATAGTCAATGTCTTGTCGTCGAATCGGGTAACGATAAAGTCTCTGGGCTCACCCTTGTCATTTTCCATGGTGATGGTCATGCCGATCTCGCGAAATTCTTCCGGGACATTTTCTATGCGATCGGTAAATACCAGTGATTCATCTCTCTCGCCGTACAACTTTGCAGTGTCAATCGGCACCTCGATGAGGTCGCCGACTTTTTTACCATACAGTTCTTTTGTCACTTCTTCGGACATCACATCATTCACGCCGTGAACATAGCCCAGCGGATATTCCACAGTAACCAATACGTCACCGGTTTTGGTATCGATGACCTTGTAATTCAGTTCAACGAATTTTTCGTCTTCAATCGTATCTGACATGACTAGAACGCCCCGATAGTGATAAAGTTTTCTTAGAACAGCGTAGCGCCGAAGATTCTCACCTTGTCCTTTTCATAGCCCAGCACAAGTCTTCCCAGCCATTCACTGTTATTTTTCTTGTTTATCACCTTATATAAAACAGTGACATATTCTCCACGGCGTATCATGCCGAGATACGAATAATCGTCCGACAGGTTCTTCGCAAGGTCGCTTCTCGCAAACTGCTTACCCATTTCAACCTCATTGGCACCCGCAATAAAAGGGCTTGAAAAATTACGCGTGAAAGCACCGTAGTTTCCTTCATTGGAGTACTTGATGAGATCGGCCCACATCGGGTGGGCCAACTCCAAAATCTCTTCATCCGTTTTTTCAATAATGTTCATAAAATATCTCACCCACACAGTGTTTCATGATTTTATCTATAGCGATGTCACACTACTCGCCGGTTAGATAAAAAAAGGACCAACAAAAATATGCCGGTCCTTTCTAACATACTAACAAGTTATGGCAAATATATTTTCGCAGGTCTGATTTTACAAAACCGGTAAATCAGGCCTGCATTTGCTTAGTGATGGTCTACCGGCGCCGTTTTCTCTACATCGCCTACCAGGTGGTAGAGCGGTGCTTTTTCCATCGTGTACTCACCCGTCTTCGGATCGCGACGGGAAACAGTCAGCACGTGCCAGTTCTTGTCATCCAGCTTCATGACATCACCACGGTAGTAGTAACCCGGCCAGCGTGTCTCCTTACGGAACAGCGTGTGATGGAAAACGCTTTCGGAAGTCAGGAAACGATGCTTCAGCTCCCATGCGCGCAGCAGTTCATGGATATCAGACGCGGCAACCTTTTCCAGATCTTCCCCCAGAATCGACATCTTCTTCAGGCCGATGTTCAGGAGCTTGTCGTTGGTCATGTAGTTAACACCAAAGCCACCACAGTACTCATCCATCATCTTCTGCAAACGATCAAGGCCCTGTCTCGGATTGATGAAGTTGGGATTGACGGTACCGGCAACCACCTCATTACTGAATACACGGTAAGTTTCCAGAGGCTTGAAGATCTGTTCCCTGCGACGATCGATCTGGGCGTCAGAAACACGGATGCCCTCTGCTTTGCCATCATCGATATATCTGCAGGCAGCCTTGGCAGCCAGACGACCTTCGGTGAAAGAACCCGATGAGAAGGCGTGAGGTGTTCCACCTACCGCATCGCCGGCACCGAACAGACCTTCAATGGTCGTCATGCGGTTGTAGCCCCAGAAGTATTCTTTCGGAGAGATATCTTCAGGACCTGAACACCAGGCGCCGCAACCGGTAGCATGTGAACCCATAACATAAGGCTCGGACGTGGTCAGCTCAGGGTTCTCGTACTTGGGATCAACGTCTGTGGCTGCCCAGAGTACCGCCTGACCAACGGTCATGCCCAGGAAGTTGTGCCAGCCGATCTCTTCAAGGTGAGGATCCTGGAAGGCTTCCATGGTGACCATGTGGATCGGGCCGCGACCCGCATTAACCTCGTTGATGATCGCGTGGTTGCGCAGGCAGGTCGGGATAGGGCGGTGAGTTCTGTGCGAAACTTCCGGATCCAGATATTCCTTGCCTACCATTTGTTGAAGTGCCGGGAACCACTTGGACTCATACTCTTCACCGTAGCCATTCTGGGTGTAGGTCTTGAGGTGCAGGAAGTAGGCGCCGACCGGGCCGTAACCATCCTTGAATCGAGCCAGCACGATACGGTTTTCCATTTGCGTCATCTTTGCACCGGCTTCAATCATCAGGCCATATGCAGAACCCGAAGACCACGGTGCATACCAGACACGACCCGCGCCTTCGCCGACAGAACGCGGCTTGAAGATGTTGGAAGCGCCACCTGCGCCGCAGATAACCGTCTTGGACTTGAATACGTGGTAGTTGCCCGTGCGCACATTGAAGCCCACGGCACCGGCAACACGGTTCTCTTTGGACTCATCCATCAGGAGGTGAGTCACGCAGATGCGGTTGAAAACCTTGTCCGCCGACTTCTTGGCTGCCTCGGCAACGATAGGCTTGTAGGATTCGCCGTGAATCATGATCTGCCAGCGTCCTTCACGCAGATACGAACCCTTCTTCTCATTGCGCATGATGGGAAGACCCCATTCTTCAAAGTTATGCACAGCGGAGTCTACGTGGCGTGCCATGTCGAACAGCAAATCTTCACGCACCATACCCATCAGGTCGATACGCGCATAGCGCACGTGATCTTCTGGATTGTTCTCGCCAAAGCGGGTTCCCATGTAGCAGTTGATCGCATACAGACCCTGGGCGACCGCGCCGGAGCGCATGATGTTTGCCTTTTCGGCAATGACGATCTTCTTGTTCTGCCCCCAATATCTCGCCTCGAATGCCGCACCCGTACCGCCCAAGCCGGCACCCACAACCAGGATGTCGATATTGTCTTCGATGATTGTAGAGTAGCTCATCAGTATTGCACTCCCTCTTTGATTTCCAGGCCATTGGATTGCAGTGTGTGCAATCCGCCGTCATCCATGCGGATATATTTAGGCTCATTGAACAGCAGTTGGCTGTCGCGCATCTCCTTGCTGGGGGCAGGCACCTTTGCGAGGTCCGGTGTCGCCGAGCCCCAGGGCTTGGTCGTGATAGGCGCCAGCAGTTCCATATCTTTCTTGCCGTTGCGGAACTTGATGCGCCACGCAATGGTGCCTTTCTCTTCATCACGAATCACGCGAACACTGTGTCCCAGTGGAGCAAAGTCGGCATAACCGCGCACATCGATCGCCTGATGCGGGCATGCCTTTACGCAGGAATAGCATTCCCAGCACATGCTGGGTTCGATGTTGTAAGCACGACGCAGCTTCTTATCGATGTGCATGATGTCGGACGGGCAGATGTCAACGCATTCTCCGCAACCATCACAACGTGTCATATATACAAAGGTTGGCATAATTTATTCCTCTATTTCTTATCGAAAATTGGTCAAGACAGCATTAGTAATGGTTGGCTCTTTCGGCCTTGATGCAAAGTCCCATGTTGGGCGGATTCTTGCCCATGTACGTCGGCACATCAGGAAACTTGCGCTGCACTTCAGGATCCGTCAGGTCGTAGTCGGGCGGCAGATTCTCGCGGCCACCGTCGGCCATGATGACGCGTTTCTGGAAGGCCGCAGCGGGCTTGAAGAACATGTGGGCGAACTTGGACCAGTACACGCCGCCGAAAAGCACGGTGCTGGACAGGATGAACAAGGCAAAGAAAACGGTTACGCCACCGCCCGTGAATGACCAGATCAACGCGAAGGTCGAGGTGGCCAGAAGCGAGAGGATGAACAGGTCCGCACGCTCGATCCTGAAGCTGGAAAGGCCTTCCGCAGCGACATCAGCGCGGATAAAGAACCAGAACCAGTATCCACCGACAGCCAGCATCAGCGCGCCGATGTGCCAGAACTGAGGCAGCAGAGTAGAGGTGGTTCCCGGCGAGAAAATCATGATCGCGGTAGTCACGACGAAAATAATGGTTCCCCACATGGTCAGCAGATGGGAAAGCCTGCGGCGGGGGTTGTCGAATTCACCGGAGGTCAGCACTTCCTTGACCAGGACGGCAGTGGCCATCGCAACCTTTT
>JAJXTL010000048.1 GCA_021783855.1 Pseudomonadota bacterium | reverse complement strand
TAAAGCGTTTCAGTGCAAGTTCATACGCTTCGCGTGTGATGCCGGAGCTAAATTTCTTTTTGGCCTTATGCATGGTGCTCCTGCGGGTGCCCGGACGAGAGTGTTTCGTATTGAACCATCTGTGCCGCAACCCTGATCGCTTCCATAAGGCTGCCGCCCTCAGCGCGGCCTGTGCCTGCCAGATCCAGTGCCGTGCCGTGATCCACCGAAGTTCGGATGATCGGCAAGCCCAGTGTAATATTCACCCCCTGACCGAAACTCGCATGCTTCAAGACAGGCAGCCCCTGATCGTGATACATGGAGAGCACACAATCGCATTGCGCCAGCTTGTCGGGTGTGAACAGGGTGTCGGCAGGCAGCGGCGCGCTGACATTCATGCCCTGTAAACGCAGCCTGTCCAGCACCGGGATCATCACCTCGATCTCTTCGCGTCCCATGTGTCCGCCCTCGCCTGCGTGGGGGTTCAGTCCCGCCACCAGAATGCGCGGGTGAGCGATGCCGAAGCGACGCTGCAAGTCGAGATGAAGGATGCGCAACACATTTTCCAGCGACTCTGCGGTAATCGCATCGGGTACGTCGCGCAAGGGCAAATGTGTCGTTGCCAGCGCAACGCGCATTCCGCCGCCCGCCAGCATCATCACCACCTGCGGCGTCCGGGTCAGTTCGGCCAAGAACTCGGTATGTCCGGTAAACGGTATTCCGGCATCGTTGATAATGCCTTTATGCACGGGAGCGGTCACCATGCCGGAAAATTCGCCCGACTGGCAACCCTGCACAGCCCGGCGCAAGGTCGCCAGCACGTAATCGCTGTTTGCTGCATTCAGCACCCCGGCAACGGAGGGCTCGGCGAGCGGAACATGAATGACGGATAGTGAATTGGTAAGTGGTAAGTGGTAAGTAGCAAGTGTTAAGTCGTGAGGCGTGAGGTGTGAGATGCGTTCTCCCCACTCCCCACTCCCGACTCCCGACTTACCAGAGTTCCACTCACTGATTTCCAGGTCTATGCCCAGCAGCTGTGCGCGTTGCAGCAGCAGGTGCCTGTCGGCAATCACGACCACTTCCAGTCTGGCGGCAGCGAGTTGCACACACAGATCCGGGCCTATGCCCGCTGGCTCACCCGCCGTAATGACCAGCGGCCTATTTCTGTTCATCGTTGGTGCGATATTCAATAAACGCGCGATCGCGCAGCTGGCGCAACCAGTCCTGATAAAGCTCCTCGGATTTGAATGAGGCGATGGAAGCACGCGCCTGCTGGCGTTTCTGCTGTTCGGTGACATCGGTATTGCGCCGCTCCAGCACTTGTATCAAATGCCAGCCGAACTGCGTTTCCACCATGCCGATTTCTCCAACTTTGAGCTTGTTGAGCTCTTCTTCGAATTCGGGTACCGTCTGCCCGGGCGACAACCAGTCCAGATCGCCGCCTTGCTGTGCGCTGCCGTCCTGCGAATAGCGTTTGGCTTGGTCAGCAAAGCTGGCGCCGTCGTCAATACGCTGCTTGATTTCCAGAATGCGTTTTTTGGCTTCGGCCGATGTCACGATTTCGCTGGTTTTAATCAGAATGTGCCGCGCATGGGTCTGCGTAATCACTACAGGCGCGCTGCCGTTGCGCTTTTCTATCAGTTTGAGGATATGAAAGCCGCTCGGACTGCGCAATACCGCCGTATTCTGACCGGTTTTCAATGTCTGCAATTCGTTCATGAACAGCGGCGGGATGCGATCGGTCGGACGCCAGCCCAGATCGCCCCCTTTGAGCGCGTCCTTGGCATCCGAAGTACCTGCCGCCACTTGCGCGAAGTCCGCGCCGCCGGCAAGCTGAGCATACGCATGATCGGCGCGTTCCCGTGCCGCCTGGATTTTGTCCGCGCTGGCCTGTTCAGGCACGACCACCAGTATGTGCGCCAAGTGATACTCTTCGTTTTCAAGGCCCATGGTGGCCTTGTTGGCGAGATAGTTGTCGACCTCGCTATCGCTGATAACCAGCTTGCTTTCAACTTCGCGCTCGCGCAGCCTGGTTGAGATAATTTCGGCACGTATCTCGTCGCGGAATTTTTTAACGTTCACTCCTTCCGATTCGAGTTTTGCCTGGAATTCGGCCAGTGTGGGGAATTTATTCTGCTGCGCTATGCGCGTGATAGCCACATCCAGTTGCGTGTCGTCTACACGCACCCCGCTTTCCTTGGCATACTGCGCCAGCAACATGTCGGAGATCATGCGTTCGAGGATTTGTTTCTCCAGCACGCTCTGTTCCGGCAAAGGGGTGCCCTGTTTTTTCAGTTGAGCGATGACTGTACTCACCCGTTCTTCCAGCTCGTTGTGGGTAATCACATCATCGTTAACCACCGCCACCACGTAATCTATTGTTGCGACCTGCTGTTGTGGATCGATTCGTTCAGCGGCAAAAGCCGGGATGGACGACAGCAGAAGGGCACTCAGAAGAACGGGTATTTTGATTTTTGACATGGTCATCTTTCACACTAAAAAATTAAGGCAGAGGCGGGGCGCTTGCGGGAACAATCTTAGACTTCGTATAGCCAGGCACGCTCTGTTTAAGCAACATCATCGGGTCCGATCCTACCTTGATCAGATCGTTCAACTCCAGTTGGATGAATATCCCGGTGCTGTTTAGGGGCACAGGCACGCCTGCACCGTTCAGAACCAGGCCGGCAGTAAAACTGTGGGCTACCATGCGCAGCGTCCAGCAGCTTTCCGTGTACTCTAGTCCGACAACCCCATTCAGCAGCATCTTGTCCAGGAAGGAATAATTCCATTGCCCCACTGCAGACAAGTGTTTGAACAACGGCCATTGTCCGGAAATATTGATTTGACGCAAGGCGGGCGCAGCGACCGCATAATTGCTCCCGCCTATCGTGGTGTAAGGCACGCCGTAAATAGTCGGGTAGACAATCCCGTTGACCATGGCGCTGCCTGTCGGGTTCGCTATGCCAGGAATCAGTGCACCGATCGTATCGCTGATAAAACGGTAACCCAGGTTGATCACCTTGCCGGCTTCCGGACGATAGTCTGCCGAGATATTATAGTGCTGAGTCATCGACAAGGCAGGGCTATACTGCAACTCGGTGGAAAACGACCATGCGCCGCTGATGCGGCCTGAGGCGTCCAGCAGGATATCCGACTTGTTGTTCGATGTGGTAGGCGCAACCAGATTAACCTGCGGTTGGGTGAAGCTGAAACGCTCAGCCACCGAGAGTTTCAAATGTTCCGCCCCGTCATCCGTTCCCAGGAAACGCGAGACCAGGGCCAGCGTCACCTGATTCGCATCACCTATGCGATCATTGCCTATAAAACGATTCTCGGTGAACAGCTGGGCATAACTCAACTGAGTCTGCGCCGTATCGAAGACCGGCAACTGATCCTGATTCTTGTATGGCACGTACACATAGTAGGCGCGCGGCTCCAGCGTATTCAGGTAACTGGTTCCCAGTAAATTGAGATCTTTCTCAAAGGATGCACCGCTATCCAGGCTGAACATCGGCAGGGTGCGCGTGGTGTCCGGCATGGCCGTCACATTATTGATGCCCATCACATACTGGGTGCTGTTCAGGGTAAATTTGGGCGTGAGGTAATATCCGGGCGCATTGATCAGGGGGTAGCTGACGCTGGGCGCTATCATCAGCCGCTGACCGTTCACCGCCGTGGGATGGCTGAAGCTCACATACTCGCCGGCAAAAGCAAAATCCGCACCGCCGTAACTGCGCGCACCGTTCAGCGTAAGCTGGGGCAGCCGGGCATAAGGCACAATTATCGGCGCCAGCGGGTCCTGCAGGGTCTGGTAGCGTTGCATTCGTGCCGTGCTGTTCCACCAGCCTGCATTATAGTTGAGCTCCGCATCCTGCATCAGATTGATCTGCGACGAGAAATTCACCGCATCGGCCAGGTCGAGGTAATAAGCGCTATCCGAGACGTGATTGTAATCTATGCTGCCGGTCAGGCCGCCGTCAAACGTTTCGTTGTGTTTCAGACCAAACCGGGTGCGATTGGTGCCGGTCAACGCATCATTGGGCAAGATATCCGCATGCACCTCGCCTGTATAGTTTGCATTCAGATAGCGGAACTCGTTATTCAGCTGCAAGCCGCGTTTGGTCAAGACGCGCGGCGAAAAAGTCGCGTCCATGTTCGGTGCAATGTTCCAGTAATACGGCAGGATCAGTTCGGTGCCGCTGTTGTTTGTGGCGCCAAATGTCGGAGCCAGAAACCCGGATCTGCGCTGGGTTCCCAGCGGAAAATCCATCCTGGGAGAATACAGAATCGGCACGTCCATGAATTCCACCCAGGCCTGGTGGGCGACACCCACCTGCTGGTCGCGGTCTACCTCAAGACTGCTCATTTTGACCAGCCAGTCCTGTTTATCCGCGCGACAGGTCGTATAAGTCGCGTTGTCCAGCGTGTAATGCTGCTGATCCTGGATGTGCGCAATATCGCCCGCGCCGCGACCGCCAGTTTCTTTCATGAAAAATACCGGCTGTTCCATGAAGCCTGCATGCGTATCCATATTCAGCTTCATATACGGACCGCTCATGGTGTTGCCATTTTGTTCTATCACCACCGAACCGAATCCTTCGACGTCGCCCGTTTCCTGGTTATACAACAAACGCTTTGCGCGCACTTTCTGGTCGGACTTGGTCAGAATGGCATTGCCGGTTGCTTCGACCTGGTTTTTCTGCTCGCCCGTCAGATTATCTGCTTCCAGAAAAACAGGCACATCCTGCGTGACGGCAGTCTTGTCGTTTTGTAGCGTGCGCGCTTCTTCTGCCACGGCAGGATGGACAAAAACACAGAGCAAAGAGAGTGCGACAGGCTTGAGACGAAACCGCATAATATGGATAAGATGGTAAACTTTTGCAAGTTTACCATCAAGCACAGTCCAAAAGCCCATTATGCAACGTTTACAACAACTGACCGTTTGGCTGCAAGGCCAGTTTCCCGGCGAAAAATTCAGTCTTGCACCCGCTTCCTCCGATGCCAGCTTCCGTCGCTACTTTCGCGCCAGCTTCGATGATGGCGGTTGTGACAGTGCGAACGGGTCGCTGCAAAGCAGCGGGAAACCCGTCGGCCTGCCCCCTGCGGGTACGTTACTGATGGAACCACTAGCCAATCGAATAAACGAGCAAACAACGCTCGCGAAGTCGCTGGTTATGGCGAAGCCAGCCGATTGCGGGAACAGCCGACAGGCCATCCCTTCCACACCCGACAATTCCGCTGTAACGCATCGGGGTGGCCGCACCCTGATCGTGATGGATGCACCGCCCGATCGCGAGGACTGCCGCCCTTTTCTGCATGTGGCTCGTTTGTTCGAAAAGGCCGGAACACATGTGCCGCACGTGTATGCAGAGGACTTGACACAGGGTTTTTTGCTGCTGTCCGATCTTGGCAGTACCACCTATCTGCAAGCATTGAGCGTAAGAGGCGATGCAGCGCAGCAGGGCACGGCTGAGTCGTTGGAAAATGCGCGCCGGCTGTATAAGGCCGCCACCGATGCGCTGATTAAGATCCAGCTCGCATCAAACGACAAGGACCTGCCGCCTTATGATGAAGCGCTGCTGTTGCGTGAGATGCGCCTGTTTCCCGAGTGGTATATCAACAAGCATCTCCAGGTGACATTAACCTCCGCACAGAGCGCCAAACTTGAAACCGTTTTCTCGCGCATCGTGGCCAACAATCTGGCGCAACCGCGCGTCTATGTGCACCGCGACTATCATTCGCGCAATCTGATGATGACGGCACCCAACCCCGGCATCATCGACTTTCAGGATGCGGTATATGGCCCGATCACCTACGATCTGGCCTCGTTGTTCAAGGACGCCTACATAAAATGGGATGAAGAGATCGTTATCGACTGGCTGATCGACTATTGGGAAAAGGCGCGTCGCGCAGGCCTGCCGGTGCAGGAGGATTTCGGGCAGTTCTACCGGGATTTTGAGTTGATGGGCGCTCAGCGACACCTCAAGGTGCTGGGCATTTTTGCACGACTCTACCATCGCGATGGCAAGGACGGCTATCTTAAAGATATGCCGCTGGTGATGAGCTATCTTCGCGCAACCGCTGCACGATATGTGGATCTAAAGCCCTTGTTCAACCTGCTCAATGAGTTGGAGCCGCCGCAGGAAGAGCCTACAGGATACGGGTTTTAACGTGAAGGCCATGATATTAGCCGCAGGTCGTGGCGAGCGCATGCGCCCGCTCACCGACCGCATCCCCAAGCCCCTGCTTGAAGCGGGTGGCAAGCCGCTGATCGTCTGGCATATCGAGAGGCTGGTGAAGGCCGGAATTACAGAGCTGGTCATCAACCACGCCCATCTGGGCGCACAGATCGAACAGCGGCTAGGCGATGGCAGCCGCTTCGGTGCGCATATTCAATACTCGGCAGAGGGCAGCGCGCTGGAAACTGCCGGCGGCATCGCCTATGCACTGCCACTGCTGGGCGATGCTCCATTCACTGTGGTCAACGGCGATATCTATTGCGACTACGATTTTTCGCTGCTTCACGAACGGGCCAACGCGCTGCATGCAGGCGGCGACATGGCGCATCTGGTACTGGTGGATAATCCCGCGCATCACCCAAACGGAGATTTCTTACTGCAAAGCAAACGTGTCGTTCCTTCCGAAACGCCACTGGAAACTCATGCTCAATCCTCGATCCCGAATCCTGAATCCTCATTCCTGACCTTCAGCGGCATCGGCCTCTATCATCCTTCCCTGTTCAGCCACATTCCGCGCGGCAGCGTAGCCCCGCTGGCGCCCTTGCTGCGCGCACAGATTACACAGAGGAAAATAAGCGGCGAATATCACGCAGGTGTCTGGGTGGATGTCGGCACGCCGCAACGTCTGGCAGAACTCGACGCACAGTTAAGCCGGCGATGCATCCCAGAGTTAACGAATTTACACAAGGCCACTCATGTTTGATCCCGATATCTACGCGCAGCGCCGCACCAATCTGCTGAATCAGATGCAGCAGGGCATCGCAATCATCCCCAACGCGCCTGAGCAACGGCGCAACGGCGATGCCGATTACGCCTACCGTTTCGATAGCAGCTTTTATTACCTGAGCGGCTTCCGCGAGCCTGAATCGGTGCTGGTGCTCATCGCCGGCGCCTCGCCCCTCTCCATCCTTTTTTGCCGCGAAAAAAATATGGATCGCGAGATATGGGACGGCTATCGCTATGGCCCCGATGCGGCGCAGGAGGAGTTCGGCTTCGATGCCGCTTACCCCATCGATCAGCTGGATGAAAAGCTGGTTGAACTGATGGGCAATCAGCCCGCGCTGTTTTACCCCTTAGGCGCAAATGCACTGTGGGATCAGCGTATGCTCAAATTGCGCGATGCGGTGCAGGCGAAAGCGCGTAGCGGCATTCGTGCACCGGACGAGTTGCGCGACGTGCGTGCCTTGCTGGGTGAAATGAGGCTATTCAAGGATACGCACGAGATCGACATCCTGCGACGTGCCGCCGCCATTTCCACCGGCGCTCACAAACGCGCCATGCAATTTACCCGTATTGGGCACTTTGAATATGAAGTCGAGGCCGAATTGCTGCATGAGTTCTGTCGCCACGGCGCACGCGATCCCGCTTACACCTCCATCGTCGCAGGCGGCGCAAACGCCTGCGTGCTGCATTACGTCGACAACAATGCAAAGCTGCACGACGGCGATCTGCTGCTGATCGATGCAGGCTGCGAACTCGAAGGCTATGCCTCCGACATCACCCGCACTTATCCGGTGAATGGCCGTTTTCTCGGCGCGCAAAAAGAAGTGTACGAAATCGTACTGGCCGCACAAATCGCCGCGATTTCAGCCGCCACGCCCGGCAATAACTGGGAAGCACCGCACAATGCCGCTTTGCGCATACTGGCGCAAGGCTTCATCGATCTGAAGCTGTGTCACGGCACGGTTGACAGCGTACTGGAGGACGGCAGCTACAAAAAATATTACATGCACCGTACCGGCCACTGGCTCGGCATGGATGTGCACGATGTCGGCGACTACAAAACCGGCGATCAATGGCGCGCGCTGCAAGCCGGCATGGTGCTGACCGTCGAACCCGGCTGTTACATCCGGCCCGCAGACGATGTACCATTGGCCCTATGGAACATCGGCATCCGCATCGAGGATGACGTGGTCATCACGGAAACAGGCAATGAAGTATTGACCGATGCCGCTCCCAAGACAGTCGCCGCAATCGAATCATTAATGAGAACATCATGAATGCTGAAAAACGTTTAGCCGGGCACCCGTCTGAGGAACTTTTCCTGTACGACATCGCAATCATCGGCGGTGGACCGGTCGGCAGCGCACTCGCGCTGGCACTCAAAGAAAGCCGCCTAAAAATCTGCGTGCTCGAAGCGCGCACCAGTGTCAGCACGGATGCGCGCGCACTGGCGCTATCCTACGGCAGCCGTCTGTTACTGGAACGCATGGGCGTATGGGACAAACTGCATGACGTGTCTGCCATCCGCACCATCCATATTTCGCAAAAACAGAGTTTCGGACGCGCCGTGCTGCGCGCATCAGAATTAGGAGTTCCGGACTTGGGTTACGTGCTGCCCTACCCTGCACTGCAGGATGCCCTCTCCCGCGCTATCGCGCCCCCTTCACCCGCAAGCGGGGGAGGGGTTTGGGGGATAGTCGGGGAATTCATAGCGCATGCGCTACACCCGTCGAGCGGTTCCGGCCTGACCGCCGGAACGCGCACTGCAAGTGAGGGCGTCACCATTTATGGCGCGAGTGTCGCGCAGCTTGCCGGTGAGACAGATCACGCGGTGATCAGCTATCAGCAGGACGGCACTGAACATACGCTGCATGCCCGCCTCGCGGTGGTCGCCGATGGCGGAAAACTGCTGGCACAACAACATCCGCCCGAAACACGCGACTACGGACAAAGCGCGCTGATCACCCATGTAACCTGTGCCGCGCAGCGAGTAGACACCGCCTTCGAGCGTTTTACACCGCAGGGGCCGGTAGCCCTCCTGCCTTTCAAGGACGGCTACGAACTGGTCTGGACAGCGCCGCATCAAGACGTTGAAAAAATGCTGTCCTGGGATGACGCGCAGTTTCTGGAAGCGTTACATCAGCACTTCGGCGACCGGGTCGGTGAGTTTCTGACGGTCGGCAAACGCAGCTGTTTCCCGCTGGGACTGAAAAAAGCGCCGCAACAGGCGCCCATGCCGCACGTCGTGCTGATCGGTAATGCCGCGCAGACCATGCACCCGGTGGCAGGACAAGGTTTTAATATGGGGCTGCGCGACGCGTGGGAACTGGCTCGGGAAATACTGGATGCGAAACCGGAAGCGCTGGGGACGGATGCCATGCTCGCAGGCTACCGCAGCGAACGCAGCACAGATCGCGAGGCGGGCATTCGCTTCACCGACTCTCTGGTGCGTCTGTTCTCCAACGATCTGCCGCTGGTGAGCGCCGCCCGCGCCGCCTCACTGACCGCGCTGGACTGCCTGCCGTTCGCCAAACAATTCGTGGCAAGGCGCATGATGTTCGGAGCAAACGGTTAAAAAGTTTTTAATCGGGCTTGGGTGCTGTCACGTCAATGCCCAGCGCAGGCCGAATGTCATCACCCCATCCGCCGCCCAGAGCCTGAATCAACGCAACGCCGGCGGTAAGGCGTTGACCGGAAATCAGCAGCGCCGCGTTGTGTGTGGTATAGGCCGCTGTCTGGGCGGTGACCACATTCAGGTAAGGTACGATTCCTGCCTTGTACTGATCGGTTGTCAGACGCAACGACCGCTCTGCCGCAGCGACGGCCTGCCGCTGTAAATCCGCTTCATCGGCGAGCGTAGTGGAAGCGACAAGCTGATCCTCGACTTGCTGTAAAGCCTGCAAACCGAGTTGCCGATATTGCGCGACCGCCATCTGGTATCCCTCACGACTTTGCGCGATCTGAGCACTTCGCGCACCGCCGTCGAACAGCGTTGCCGCCAGCGAAGGCCCCATGGACCAGAACAGATTGGGCGCAGATACCAGATTGGTAAAAGTGGTGCTGCGCCAGCCGCGTTGTCCGGAGAGCGTCAACGCCGGAAAGTAGGCCGATTCGGCAACGCCGATCAGGGCATTGGCAGCCGCGACCTGGCGTTCGGCTGCCTGCAGATCCGGGCGACGCAGCAACAGTTGCGAGGGTAAGCCGACCGGAATGGCGTGAGGTTCCGGCATGTCGGATACGGCGGGCAGGCTGAAGTCGGAAGGCGCTTCACCGATCGTCACCGCGATAGCATGTTCCAGCTGCGCGCGCTGCACGCCGAAAGAAACCTGTTGCACCCGCGCGGTAGCCAGTTGCGACTGAGCCAGCGCCACGTCGGCCTGAGTGGCCACGCCCGCAACATAACGGTTTTGCGTCATTGTCAGGAATTTTTCATAGGCCGTGACCGTTTTCTGCGCCAATTGCGTCTGGCTGTCCAGCTGGCGTATCTGGAAATAGTCCTGCGCCAGCGTGCCTTGCAAGCTCAGCTGTGCCGCGCGGAGGGTATTCAGACTGGCTGCGCTGCTGGCGATGTCAGACTCGACCTGACGACGTACTTTCCCCCAGAAATCCGGCACCCAGCTGGCGGAGAAAGCCGCCGAATTACCTGAAATGGTCATATTCTGGCCCGCCCCTATGACGTTTCCAGATCCTGAAGAAGTGCGGCTGGATGCAACGGCGACGCCCACCGTGGGGAACTCGGCAGCGCGCGCGGCATCGGTGAGTGCCGTCGCTTGCAGATAGGCGTGATAAGACGCGATCAGACTCTGGTTGGCGCTGGCGACGCGGGGCTCAAGCTCGTTGAGCGTTTTGTCGTTGAACACTGTCCACCAGCTGTCCGGCACTGGAAGAGGGCCAGTCTGCACCCAGCCCTCCTTGAACCGTGCCGGGGTTGTTATTGACGGACGCTTATAGTCCGGCCCCACTGCGCAGCCCGCCAAGATAATACTTACTCCAATAACAATCAGTTTAATTTTCAGCATTTGCAATATTCCTATAAACAGACAGGAAAAAGGTGAGCGGTCAGTTCAACTATCAACTTTCATCCACAATAGCTTCACGCCTCAATCCTTGATCCTGCCTTTTTGCCCAGCGGCGGCGGCCCCAGTGGCGCAGCTTGTCGAGTTGCAGATAAATTACCGGGGTAGTGTACAAGGTGAGCAACTGGCTGACGATCAGGCCGCCGGCAACGGCGATGCCCAGCGGCTGGCGCAGTTCGGCGCCATTGCCGGTGATTACCGCCAGCGGCAACGCCGTGAACAGTGCCGCCAGTGTCGTCATCAGTATGGGGCGCAGACGCAACAGACACGCCTGATGGATGGCGTCACGCGGACTGCTGCCTGCCTCCCGCTCCGCTTGAAGTGCGAAATCTACCATCAGGATGGCGTTCTTTTTTACGATGCCGATCAACAGAAATACACCGATCAACGCGATGATGGAAAAATCGGTATGAAAAATCATCAGTGCCAGCACCGCGCCCATCCCGGCGGACGGCAAGGTGGACAAAATGGTCAGCGGGTGTATGGTGCTCTCATACAACATGCCCAGTACGATGTAGATTACTAAAATTGCGGATGAGATGAACAGGGGCTGGTTGTTGAGGGTGTCCTGAAAGAGTTTGGCGGTACCCTGAAAGCCGCCCTGAACGGCGCCGGGCAGGCCGATCTGCGCCATCGCCACCGCAATCAGATGCTGCGCCTGTCCCAGCGATAAGGTCTTTTCGAGGTTGAATGAAATCGTCGATGCGGCAAACAGCCCCTGATGGTTGACCACCAGGGGCGTGTTGCCCAGTTCATAATGTGCCAGCGCCGCCAATGGAATTTTCTGTCCTGCGGCACTGATCAGATAAATGCTGTTCAGCGCATCCGGGCGTTGCTGGTATCGATCTTCCGCTTCCATGACCACGCGATATTGATTCAGCGGTGCATAAATGGTCGATATCAAACGCTGACCGAAGGCATCGTTCAGCGTCTGGTCTATGGTGCTCACCGAAATTCCGTAGCGCGCAGCGGCTTCCCGGTCGATTAGAAGCTGAACTTGCAGCCCTTTGCTTTGCTGGTCGGTATTCACGTCGGACAAGCCGGGGATGTGCCGGAACGCTTCCAGTACGCGCGGCTCCCACTCGCGCAACTCGTTCAAATCGCCGGTTTGCAAGGTGTACTGGTAGAGTGCGGGAGAAGGACGACCGCCCGCTCGGATGTCCTGCACGGGGGCCAGGAATACCTGCGCACCGGGCACCGAGTTAATCTTGTGCCTGAGTTTTCCAAGCACGGTTGTCGCATCCGGACGCAGGTTATAAGGCTTCAGGCTCATGAAGATAAAGCCGCCGTTGGTTCCGCCGCCGCCTGTAAAGGCCATGGCATTTTGTACCGCCGGGTCGGCTTTGATAATGGCCACAATGCGGGCGAGTTTTTGCGACATAGCCTGAAATGAAATCGACTGATCGGCCTGTATATTGCCGATTATCAGGCCGGTGTCCTGAGTAGGGAAGAACCCCTTGGGAACGACCTTGTACAAATGAACGGTGAAGGCTATGGTTGCAAAAAACACGATCAACATCAGCCAGTTATGTTTGAGCGCCCAGGAAAGGCTGATGTCGTAACCGCGCAACAGGCGTGCGTAGCCGCGCTCGCCCAGAGCGGCCAGACGTCCGGGCGGGGTGTTGCCGCGCAGTTTAAGCAGGCGGGATGCCAGCATCGGTGTCACGGTGAGCGAGACGAACAGCGAGATAATAACCGCGATGGACAGCGTGGCTGCAAATTCGCGGAACAGGCGGCCGATGATGCCGCCCATCAGCAGGACAGGCAGAAAAACCGCTACGAGAGAGAGGCTCATCGACAACACGGTAAAGCTTACCTCATGTGCGCCGCGCAGCGCTGCCTGCATGGGCGGCACACCTTTTTCAACGTGCCGCATGATATTTTCCAGCACCACCACGGCATCGTCCACCACGAAACCGGTGGCGACGATCAGCGCCATCAGCGACAGATTATCCAGGCTGTAATTCAGCAGATACATGGCGGCAAAGGTGCCGACCAGCGAGATCGGCACTGCGATGGCGGGAATCAGCGTGGCGCGCCAGTCGCGCAGAAAAACGAAGACCACCAGCGCCACCAGCGCCACTGACAGCAGCAGCGTGCTTTCGGAGTCGTGCAAGGAGGCGCGGATGGTCGTCGTGCGATCCATCATGATGTTTATGTGTATAGACTGCGGGATGGAAGCCGTCAACTCGGGGAGTTCCGCCTTGATGGCCTCCACGGCGGCTATGATGTTGGCCCCCGGCTGGCGGGAGATAATCAACTGCACCGAGGACTGGCCGTTGAACATGCCCATGTTGCGTACGTTCTGTGAGTTCTGACTGATATGCGCTATCTGACTCAGCCTGACCGGTGCGCCGCCCACGTATGCGACGGTCAGTTGGCTGTAATCTGCGGGGGTGGTGAGCTGGTCATTTGCCTGCAACTGCCAGCGGCGGGTTGCATCTTCCAGTGCGCCCTTGGGCGCGTTGATGTTGCTGGTGGCGATGGCTGTTCTTATTTGCTCCAGGCTCAATCCCATGTTGTTGATCTGGTCCAGATCAAGATCGACGCGCACGGCGGGCAGCGCACCTCCGCCTACGGTTACCTGGCCGATACCCGGCAACTGGGAAATTTTCTGCGCCAGTATGGTCGAGGCGGCATCGTACATCTGGCTGACCGACATGCCGTTCGATGTCAGCGATAAAACCATGATGGGTGCGTCGGCCGGGTTGACCTTGCGGTAGGTCGGATTACCCACCATGCCGGCAGGCAGCATGGGGCGGGCGACATTGATGGCAGCCTGCACTTCGCGGGCGGCCGAATTGATGTCCTTGGATAAATCGAACTGGATTGTGATATTGGTCGAACCCAGCGAACTCGAAGAGGTCATTTCAGCGATGCCTGCGATGCGCCCCAGTGCACGCTCCAGCGGAGTCGCCACGGTCGCGGCCATCACATCGGGACTGGCGCCCGGCAGACTGGCGCTGATATTGATGGTGGGAAAATCCACTTGCGGCAGGGGCGCCACGGGCAGCAATTTAAAGGCGATTGCGCCTGCCAGCAGCACGGCCAGTGCCAGCAGTGTGGTACCTATCGGTCGTCGGATAAAGGGTGCGGAAAAGTTCACTCGGCATCCTTAACATCAACCTCGCGCAAGCGTTCGCTCGTTCCCTCGCCCTCCGGGAGAGGGTTCGGGTGAGGGGAACGGGCATGGCTTATTTCATTATCTGGTGTGCCATGCCCGTTGCCAAAGCGGGCTGTCCAGCGGGCTGACAGGCGTTCAAAGGCCAGGTAAATCACCGGCGTGGTAAACAGGGTGAGCAACTGCGACAGCAGCAAGCCGCCGACCAGCGCAATACCCAAGGGCTGGCGCAGTTCAGCGCCCATACCTCCGCCGATGATCAGCGGTATCGCACCGAACAGGGCTGCGAAGGTCGTCATCAGTATCGGCCTCAGCCTCAACTGTGCTGCCTGAAAAATGGCGTCGCTCGGCGACAGTCCTTCATTTCGCTGCGCATCCAGCGCGAAATCCACCATCAGAATCGCATTCTTTTTCACGATACCAATCAGGAGGATGATGCCGATGATGGCTATCACCGTCAGGCTGTTGCCCGAAAACATCAGGGCCAGCAGCGCGCCGATGCCGGCCGATGGCAGGGTAGATAAAATTGTCACCGGATGGATAAAACTTTCATACAAGACACCTAATACGATGTACATGGTCACCACCGCCGCGAGCAACAACCAGAGCTGGTTGGCGAGAGCGGCCTCGAAAGCTGCCGCCGCGCCTTGCATTTTTAACGGTACGGAAGCGGGCAGCCCGATTTGCGCCTGTACCTTATGTATGGCCTCTACCGCCTCGCCGATCGACGCACCGGGCGCCAGATTGAACGAAATCATCGCCGCAGGAAATTGCCCGAGATGATCTATCTCCAGCGGTCCGCTCTGTTGCACAATGCGTGCAACCTCATACAGCGGCACGGCTACGCCGGTACTGGAAGTCAGGTAGATTCCGTTAAATCCGGCAATGCCCTGCCGGTCTTTGGGGTCCAGCAGCAATACCACGCGATACTGTGTCGACTGAGTGAAGATGGTTGAAATCAGTCGCTGGCCGAAGGCGCTGTACAGCGCGCTGTCTATGTTGGCCACGGTGATGCCAATGCGTGAGGCGGCATCCCGGTCGATGTCCACATAGGCCTGCAAACCCTTGTTCTGCAAGCTGCCGGACACCTCGGAGAGTTGCGGCAAGGCGCGCAATTTATCCAGCAGTTTTGCTGTCCAGACAGACAGCTCTGCCGCACTGGTTGCGGTGATGCTGAACTGATAGGGGCTGCGGCTGACCAGGTCGTCGATGGTCAGATCCTGTACCGGTTGCAGAAAAATGTCGGTGCCGGGCAGCTGGGCCGACAGTTTTTTCAATCGGGCGATAATAGGGCCGACGCGATCGCTTCGTTGCTCCAGCGGTTTCAGGCTGATGAGCATGCGACCGCTATTGAGGGTGGTGTTGCTGCCGTCCACACCGATAAAGGATGAAATGCTCTGCACCGCGGCATCTTTGAGCAGAATGTCGACCAGTGCCTGTTGCCGGCGGTTCATTTCGGCAAAAGAGGTGCTTTGTGACGTTACCGTGATGGCCTGAATCAGTCCGGTATCTTCCACCGGGAAGAAGCCTTTGGGAATCGCGATATACAGCAGCACAGTCAGGACAAGCGTTCCGAAAGCCACCATCAGGGTCAGCGGCTGATGCTGCAAGACCCAGCGCAGAGACCGGCCATAAGCTGCAATCAGCCGGTCGAACTGGCGTTGACTCCAGCGCAGCAGGGGGCCGTTCTGTTCTTCAGGCACATGCTTTAACAGACGTGCGCTGAGCATGGGCGTAAAGGTGAGCGATACGATGGCGGAAATCAGAATCGCCACCGCCAGCGTGATGGCGAATTCGCGGAACAGGCGCCCGACGACATCGCCCATGAACAACAGGGGAATGAGCACGGCGATCAGCGAAATGGTCAGCGAAATGATGGTAAAGCCGATCTGCTTCGCGCCCTTTAGCGCGGCCTGCATGGGAGACTCGCCCTGCTCGATATAGCGGGCGATATTTTCTATCATCACGATCGCATCATCCACCACGAAGCCCGTGGCAATGGTCAGCGCCATCAGCGTGAGGTTGTTGATCGAGAAGTTTGCCAGATACATCACGCCGAAGGTGCCGACAAGCGACAGGGGTACGGCCAGCGCGGGGATGAAGGTGGCCCGCGCGCTGCGCAGGAACAGGAAAATCACCAGCACCACCAGCACGATCGAGAGCATCAGTTCGAACTTCACATCGGCAATGGCTGAACGTATGGTCACGGTGCGATCCGACAGTATGGTCAGATCGGATGCGCCCGGCAGGCTCTTGCGCAATTGCGGCAGCAGATCATGGATATGATCGACGACTGCGATCACATTTGCGCCGGGCTGGCGTTGCACGTTGATGACGATGCCGGGCTTGCCGTTGACCCGGGCAGCGAGCAGCGCATTTTCAGGTCCTTGCGTTACAAGGGCGACATCTTCCAGTCGCACCGGTGCGCCGTTATTGTAGGAGATGATGAGACTTTTGTAATCCTGCACCGACTGCAGCTGGTCGTTGGCGTTGATGGTCAATGCCTGCGCGGGCCCGTCGAAACTGCCTTTGGGCATGTTGACATTGGCTGCAACGATTGCGGTTTGCACACTGAGCAGACTCAAGCCATAGGATGCCAGCTGGCGGCCGTTGGCCTGAATTTGAACGGAGGGGCGCTGCCCGCCGCTCAGACTCACCAGGCCCACACCTGTGACTTGCGAGATTTTTTGAGCCAGTCTGGTGTCGGCGAGATCCTGCAACTGGGTAAGCGGCAGCGTGTCCGAGGTCAGTCCCAGCGTGATGACCGGTGCATCGGCCGGGTTGATCTTGGCATAGATGGGGGGTTGCGGCAGGTCGGTCGGCAAGAAAGTGGTTGCGGCATTGATCGCAGCCTGGACCTCCTGTTCGGCCACATCCAGCGGCAGTTTCAAATCGAAGCGCAGCGTGACGACCGATGCGCCGCCGGAGCTGGCGGACCACATCTGCGACAGGCCCGGCATCTGCCCGAATTGCCTTTCAAGCGGCGAGGTGATGGAGGAGGTGATGACGTCCGGGCTGGCGCCGGGATAAAGCGTGGTGACCTGTATGGTCGGATAGTCCACCTCAGGCAATGCCGATTGCGGTAACAGTCTGTAGCCGATAAAACCCAGCAGCAGCACGGCCAGCATCAGCAAGGTCGTGGCAATGGGGCGCAGGATGAACAGCTTTGAAGGACTGGGTTCGCCAGATGCATCCAAAGTGCTGCTGCCGGTCTCGTCCTGCGTACCGCTCATTTCTCGGCTTTCCGCACCGTTCCAGGCTTGCCGCCTTTCATGCGGTCAGGTATGCCTGCCGGCGTGACGATTTGCACTTTGCTGCCGTCCTTTAGTCTGTCGAGACCATCGGCGACGACGCGTTCGCCGACGGCAAGGCCGCTGCTGATACTGGTGTAATCCAGGTTGCTCACCCCTGTGGTGACTTTGCGCAGCGCCACCTTTCCGGTGCCGTCGATCACATAGACGTAACTGCCGGGTGCGCCAGTGGCAATGGCGGAGGAGGGCACCACAATGGCGTTTCTGAGCGTATCGACGAGCAGCCGCACATTGACGAACTGGTTGGGAAACAGCACCTTGCGGGAATTGGCGAATTCAGCCTTGAGCATCACGGTGCCGGTGGCGGAATTGATCTGGTTGTCCATGGCAATGACTTTTCCACTATCCATTATTGCGGTGCGGCGCTGATCCCATGCCTGTACAGGCAACGTTGCGGCGCCGTGCATGCGTTCGAGCACCTGGGGCAACTGCGTTTGCGCAATGGCAAACAAGGCTGTGATGGGTTGTACCTGAGCGATAGTGACGATGGGCGGCGATGAAGTCGCAACGGTGCCGGAGAGGGCGCTGTTGCCGCCGCCGATGGCGCCGGAGAGGCCTACCATGTTGCCGGTGGTCACCTGGCGCAGCCCGGCAATGCCGGAAATAGGTGAGATGATGCGCGTCCAGTCCAGTTGCAACTGTGCGTTGTCCTGTGCCGCCTTGTCGGCGGCAACCGTGCCGGCCAGTTGTGCAACCGTTGCACGCTGATCGGTGACCTGCTGGGCAGAGATGGAATCCTGTGTCAGCAGCGTTTCATAACGCTGCAAATCGGATTGCGCACCACCCAGCGTTGCCTGATCGCGCATCGTCTGCGCGCGTGCTTGTTCGAGCAAGACCTGATACGGTTTCGGGTCGAGCGTAGCCAGCAATTGCCCGGCCTTGACCGGTTGCCCTTCGCGAAAATTCAGACTTTGCAGCAAACCCGCCACGCGCGGCATGACGTTGACGTAGTTGAGCGGTATGACGGTGCCCTGCGCTTCTATCCATACCGGCATGGACTGCTGTTGCACGGTCGCGGCGGCAACGGGAACAGGTGGACTCGCTCCCGGTCTGCCCTCGCCATCTTTGGCGTGAGCGAGGGTTAACGTACATAACATACCCAGCAGAATGGCATCGCGAATAAATCCAGTCGGGTTGTGCAGTATGTGACGGTTTGCGGGGTGCTCAAGGGAAGCTGACATAGATTAGCTGATCGTCCGGGAGTGCGTAAGTAGGGAATATTATACGGAAGAATGATCCGGCCCATTCAATTGAAACAAACCTTTACAAATTTACCAGGAGCACAGACAAAAGTGGAGCAGAGTGGGGAAACGGGCAATGCTCAAGGATTTGCGCATTCCGCCGAACAATCGTCTGGAAGCTTTAAAAGGCGATCGCGCCGGGCAGTGGAGTATTCGAATAAACGATCAGTGGCGCGTGGGCTTTGAGTGGAATGACGGACATGCCAACCGCGTGGAAATCTGCGATTGATTAGACTACTAGGAGCCTGTCGGACTTCAATTTTTATTTTATGCAACCTATTGATTTTTAACAATTAAATATTTGCTTAATTTATACGCACATTAATGGAATCAATGAGTTACAAGACAAGTCCGACAGGTTCCTAGCCATCTGACTAAGCTGCAAAAGCCGCAGCAA
>JAJXTL010000218.1 GCA_021783855.1 Pseudomonadota bacterium | reverse complement strand
CGGGCAGTGGTGTGCGTGCCGCGATGTCCTGCCATCATCCAGAGATCAACGCGGTGTCGCTTAGGACAGCTGATGGCATGCCGCGCGCATCTGAAAAAATCGATGCGGAGGTGGTTGCCCTGGTCGAAACGACTGTGGCGCTTGGGCATCATGTGTTGCTGGTCATGGTGGACCAGTCCAAGACGGGAATGATAGCGCCCGGCATTTCCTGTGCGATGGCGCTATCCCGGCGCCACCCGAAAAAAGTCAGTGTGCTGGTTGATGCCTGCCAGTTTCGCATCGCACCCGCTACGTTGCGCGCCTATCTCAGTCAGGGTTTCATGGTTGCGATCACCGGATCGAAATTTCTCACCGGCCCCGCATTTTCGGCGGCACTCATGCTTCCTGAAGGATATGCACAAAGGGTGGAAGACTGCAAAGACCTGGGTCTGCTGTTGCGCTGGGAAGCCGCGCTGGTTGAATATCGGCGCTTTCGTGCATTGGAGCAATCTCAGGTCACCCGCATCATGGAAACTTTTGCCCAGGTCGTGCGACAGCGTCTGGCAGAGGACCCGAGGTTCGAATTGTTGCCTGTTCCGCAGCTGGATCGCAGGCCGCTGTTAACGGAAGCAAACTGGGATAGTCTGCCTGGTATTTTCTCTTTTCTGCTTTATCATCGCAAAAACAGGCCGCTCACGCGTGAAGAAACGCTGCGCGTTTATCGCCAGCTGCAATTGTCAGACATGGATGTGATCGATGGACGGCGCTGCCAGCTGGGGCAACCGGTTGCGATAGGCAGGGATGTCAGTGCATTGCGCCTTGCCTTGAGCGCAAGATTGATCAGTGATGCGATGCTGCCCCAAGGCATAAACAAGCTGAAAGATGATGTGCTGGCGGTATTGGAAAAGACGGCATGGCTTGTCGATCGGATCAGGGATTGATTTCGACCGAGCCTTCCTCGGTTGCCGTGCCGCTTATCACGCGTCCTGATCCGATGCGAACCTGAACGTTCTCGCCAGCGCCGGCATTATTGAGTGCAACACCCGTATTGCTGAGCGTGAATCCGCCGCCCCGCACGATGATCTGTACGGATTGCCCCTGCTTGACGCTATAAGCGGCGCGCAGCATTTCCGGTTTTATGATGGATCCTGCCGCAATGCTATAGCGCAGCACCTTGCCAAGCACCCGCTTGTCATCCGTGATGCCGACATCCTGCGTGGTTTCTGTGCTCTGTCTTGCAATATCTTCGGCGCGCATGACCTGTCCGGATGAAAGCGGCTTGGCGCTGATGATCAGATCGCGGGTGACCTTGATCTCTACCGGGATGAAAATGCGCCAGCCCTTTGCATCAAGGCAGCGTACGCCGACCGAAACCCGTCCTATGAGCTGACCGCCGGCCGGCAGAAACGCTTCCATTTTGCTGCAATTCTCCAGCGCGAGGCGAGGATCGATCGCTTCCACCCTGAAGGCGACCTTGCCCGGCAGGTCGGCTGTTTGCTGCCTGACAAAGGCTGTGACCGTATCTTTCAAGGCGGCATGATCCTGCGCTGCCAAGGATAAGGCGCAGTGCAGGAAGAGGCAGGCGGTCAACAGCAGTTTTTTCATGTCCGACATTGTGCTTGTCGCGAGCCATTATGGGAAGTGCGGGATAACCGGGAATTGAGGGGGAAAGCTGCCTTTAATCGGCAGATAACAATCTTGCATTGCGTCTTATGATGTATCCCAATGATAGTTGTAAGCCTCGAGGTGCGAGATGATCAATAAATTGGACGATGCACTGCGTTTCAACCAGCTGGCTTTGAATCTGCGCGGCGCGCGCCAGGAACTGCTGGCTTCCAATGTGGCAAATGCCGATACGCCGGGTTACAAGGCCCGTGATATCGATTTTGCCAGCGCGCTGCAGCATGCGCTGTCCGGCTCGACCCAGGCTCTACCGATGACGACGAGCTCATCCGCGCACCTTGAAGGCAATGCCGGCGGGCAGATCATGGGCGCGCCCGTACTCTACCGCAAACCGGATCAGCCCAGTGCTGACGGCAATACGGTGAATATGGATGTGGAACGCGCCCAGGCGACTGACAATGCGTTGCGCTACGAGGTTGGCGTGAGCTTTGTCGTCAGTCAGTTCAAGGACTTGACGGCGGCTTTGCAACCTTAAATCGACAAAGGAGGGTTTCATGTCACTGTTTAATGTTTTCAATATTGCAGGTTCCGGCATGGCGGCACAATCGCAGCGCTTGAATGCGGTGGCGAGCAATCTGGCGAACGTCGACAGCACCACCAGTTCGGACGGAAAGCCTTATCGCGCCAAGGAGGTGGTGTTTGCCGCAACCCCGATGGGCAGCCCGGACGCGCAAGGGGTGAAGGTTGCGTCAGTGGCCGAAAGCACGGCGCCGATGAAGCTGGTCTATGATCCCAATCATCCGCTGGCCGATGCGAAGGGTTATGTGGCCATGCCCAATGTGAATGTGGTGGATGAGATGGTGAACATGATCTCAGCTTCCCGTTCCTATCAGAACAACGTGGATGTGTTGAACACCTCGAAAGCGCTGTTATTGAAGACATTGACCATTGGTGCATAATCGTACCATACCAAAGGAGAAATATCATGGTAAGTCCTACGCAACCAACTAATACTGCCGCCGTGTTTGCAGCGCTGAACGGCGGCGCAAACACGGCGTCCGCTGCAACGACTTCGAATTCATCGACTGCTGCAATGCAGGATCAATTCATGACCCTGCTGGTCACGCAACTGAAGAACCAGGACCCTTTGAATCCGATGGACAATGCGCAGATGACCTCGCAGATGGCGCAGATTAACACGGTGAGCGGCATCAATCAGTTGAATGCCACGCTGCAGGCGTTGAGCGCCAGCATGACGCCCAACCAGACCGTGCAGGCGGCGAGCATGATAGGCCATGGCGTGCTGGTGCCGGGCAGCGGTGTGGATCTGGCAAATGGTTCGGGCCAAGGCGGTTTCTCGTTGTCGGGTCCTTCGGACAGCACTAAGGTTTCCATTTACGATGCTTCGGGCGCCTTGGTGAATACGATGAATCTGGGGGCGCAACCGGCGGGCGTTACCGACTGGCAGTGGAACGGCACGGATGGCAATGGCAATTCCATGCCTGCGGGCAGTTATACATTCAAAGTTGAAGCATCTCTGGCGGGCAGCGCGGTGGCAGCGAACACTTTGCAATACGGCGTGGTCAACAGTGTGACACAGGGGGCAACCGGGCTGACCCTGGGAGTCGGGTCGTTGCAGAACGTCGCACTGAATCAGGTTCAACAAATTCTTTAATATCGGAGGATGCCATGAGTTTTGAACAAGGCTTGAGCGGATTGAGCGCTGCCAGCAGCAGTCTAAGTGCGATAGGCAATAATGTGGCCAACGCCAGCACGGTGGGTTTCAAGCAGTCTACTGCACAATTTGCCGACATGTTTGCCGCATCGCTCGCGGGGGCCAGCTCCGTGTCTATCGGTACGGGCGTGGCTGTTTCCAACGTTGCGCAGCAGTTCACGCAGGGCAATATCACCACGACCACCAATCCGCTGGATACGGCGATCAGCGGCCCGGGATTCTTTCAATTGACCAATACGGCCGGGGCGACGGTTTACAGCCGGAACGGCCAGTTTCACATGGATAAAGACGGCTTCATGGTCAACGCTCAGGGAGACAAGGTCAACGGCTATATGCCGAATGCGGCCGGCGTGATTCTGGGCGGGGCGCCAGTGCCGTTGCAGATCAACCCGGCAAACATACAGCCACAGGCATCGTCGACTTCCACGGTGGGGGTGAATCTGAGCTCGGCTTCTGCCGTGCCGACAACGTCTGCATTCAGCTCCACTGATCCGACCTCCTATAGCAACTCGACTTCGATGACGGTATACGACAGCCTGGGGGCATCCCATGTTGCAACGGTGTATTTTGCAAGGCAGCCGGTTGCGACGGTTGGCAACGGCTCTTTTGCTGCGGCGAGCAACACCATGACGGTAGGCTCGACTGCCGGGTTATCAGTCGGCAATACGGTCACGCTGTCGGGGGTTACTTATACGATCACAGGCATACCGAGTGGCGGGACGACGCTGACGGTCACGCCGGCGTCTACCGCTGCAGTTGCATCGGCTGCGACTACGACCAATGCGCCATCGTCAAACTGGAACACTTATTTGACTGTGGATGGAAATTCGATTCCGGCTGCGGGTACGGCGCTGGCGCAACTTACTTTCAATTCACTCGGCGCATTGGCTTCCACGACACCATCCAGTACTCCGCTGGGCTCGATCACTTCCACACCGCTGTTCCCCAATTCCACGTCGGTATCAACGACCCAGACCATTGCTTTCGATTTCAACTCCCCGACCGCTGGAACGACCCAGTACGGCAGTCCTTTTGCGGTCAACACGCTGACCCAGAACGGCTATTCATCGGGTCAG
>JAJXTL010000217.1 GCA_021783855.1 Pseudomonadota bacterium | reverse complement strand
ACACTAGTGTTGAGAAATAGTAATTCACGCAGAATAACGATACCGTTTTATTTGTGGCCTGAATTTCCTCTTTGCGGCTGCGCAAGCGGAACATCAAACTCGGTCACGCGACGTTCCGGCACGTTCCTGCCCTTCGATCTGCGCAATAGCTTACCCTAAAGCCGAAGTTCGCGCATTTTTACTAGCTTCCCGGATTACTGCATAGGACATGCAGGTTTAGAGAGCAGAAACTCATACTACAAAAATACGATTGTCATTCGTGAAAGCCATACGCCTACAGCTTACGAATCCAATAACAAAGCTGAGTTATTTCGCGTTGCAAAAGTTTCTTGTCGCGGTACACATGCGAGATGACCGCTATTCCCTGCGCTCTTCCAAGCAGATGAAGGGCCAATGATTCGGACTCAGCGCCTTTGCCTAGCTGTTCAAAGCACGCAGTGAGCCAGTCGCGAAACAGGTCGAACAGGGCGCGAGAAGCCTGTTGCAAGTCGCGCCGGTCTTTGGCAAGCTCGGTGTTGAGGCTGCCTATGGGGCAACCGTACTCCACGAGCTCCTTCTTGCGTCCCGCTATCATGTTCGCGAAGGCGATCAGACGCTCCGTCGCATCTTCATGTTCTGCATCCCATTTCGCGAGCAACCCGCGATATTCTTCAAGATGCCGTGCAATGACGGCTTGGAGGATTTCATCCTTGGTCTTGAAGTAGTGGTAAATGTTTCCGCGCGCCAAACCAGACGACTCAACGATGTCGCTGAACGAAGTGCCTTCATAACCATGCTGATAAAATAATTGCTTGGCGCATTCAATGATATCAGATCGGGTCAGCTCGCCCTTGTTTGCCTGGGTCATCTCATTCTTCCATTTCATTATGCAAAACGCGCTGGAGCAGGCGATCGATCTGATTCACAGGCAGATGGTCACCGATGTCGCGCCCATAATAAGCTACAACAACCCGACCCTGCGGGTCGATTACAAAATCGGCCGGAATGCGGTGGATGCCCCCCTCCACACTGCCAGGCAAAAAGCGTCGGCCAAAAACGGACTTGCCAATTTCCGGCAGACGCGTTAACCAGGCCTTGAGAAAGCCTGCCCAGCTGTGTTTCACACTATACAGTTTATACAGCCGCTGTTCAGGGTCTGGCAACAGAGGGAAAGGTGTCTGCTGCCTGCCTACATATTGCCGCAATTTATCCACCGGCGACTGAAAGACTGCCAGCATCTCCATTCCTTGAGACTGCCATGCCGTGTATCGCCGAGATAAGTCATGTACGCGCAGATTGCATAACGGGCAGGAGGCATAACGATAGAATGAGAGCAACAACCAGCGCCCCCTGAAGTCACCCAGCCTGATCGGTTGATCAAGCAAGTCATATCCGAAAAAATCTGGTGCCACATCGCCGCACTTGAGCCGGGCGCTCATGAAAGGGGTCTGACCATCTTCATCGGGCGTGTCTCGCGCACTGACATCTCTGCCATTTGATCGCGTATGGCCTCCTGCCAATGATGTGCAGGTTTATAGCCAAGTTTCTGTTCGGCCCTTTGGTTGTCTGCATTTGATTCTTCCATCAGGTGAATGATGCTGCGAGTCACCAGAGGTTCCCACGGCACAATTGGATCCAGCTTTTCCATCACCCACGCGAAGGGATAGGCGATAAAAAAAGGTACGCTGAAATGCGGCAGCGGCAGATCGTATTTGTCGTGCAACATTGTAATGACTTCTCGTACCGTTGGAGTTTCCGGGCCGACGATGTTGAATCCTTCATAGTCAGCCAGATTTTCTGTGGTGGCTGCAAGCGCGAATGCCTGTCCGATGTCGCGGCCATCCGTGATGGGCATGCTCGTTTTACCTGACGCCACCCAGGGTACCAGATGGGTTTTTAGTCTTGGTGCCAGGATGGGCAACACGCCCAGCGAGTAACGCCTGCCGGCAAAGATGCCAAGGCGCAGGTTGACCACCTGAAAACCTGGACATGCCAGTTCGCGCAGCGTGTCTTCAATTGCAATCACATTGCAAAGGTGAGGCCAGAGTGGTCGGGGAATTCCGCGGCTCAATGGGTCGGAAGAATTATCCGGAGATGCCGCACTTGTCGTGCTCGTATTGATGAAGCGGCTGACGCCGGCAGCATGCGCATCGTTGATCAATGCCAGTGTGGGATCCAGAAATGCAGTACGCGATTCTTCAGCATGTCCCCACAGCGCGCTCCAGGCCGCTGCATGACAAATTATATCGATGCCTTTAACCAGCGACTGTCTGCAGGACTCGTTGCGCAAGTCACCTTCGCGCACTTCTCCATTGAATCCGGCGAGTAGTTTTTTTCTGTCACGGCAGGCTGCTATGACGCGAACATCCTCGCATTTTTGCAAAGCTTCCAGAACATGGCTGCCCACGAATCCGTTTGCACCGGTGACCAGAACAGTTTTACTCATATACACTCCCATAGTTGGACAATCGTCCTAGAATAATAGGATGATTGTACTATTCTGTAAAGTGGAAATTTATCGGAGTGCGGTGGCTGATGCGGAACGTTTAATTCCAGCTTCCTCCAAACTTGGCCATAGCTTCAATGACATCGCGGAGGCCGTTCCCCAGCGTTGTCAGCTCATATTCGGTGGTGGGCGGCACAGTCGGATAGGCTGTGCGGGTCAACATGCCGTGATGTTCAAGCAGGCGCAGGCGCGCTGCCAGCAGGCGAGGGCTGATGCCTGACAGGCTGCGCTGCAATTCAGAATAACGTTTCTTGCCGCCCAGCAGATCGCGCACGATCAGGGTTGTCCACTTGCCATCCAGAATGTTTGCAGTTTTTTGTACCGGGCAGGAACTATCGCAAACGCCTGTCAGGTCAAGGCTTGCCGAGGCACTACATTTTTTTGTTTCCATAACTTCCTTTTTGGTAACTACTTCACAACATGAATTGTAGCAATTATATTGGCTCACCATCAATTAAGGGAGAATAAACATGTTCAGCATCGCATTGAAAATCGTAGGCGTCATACAGATCGCATTGGGACTGGCCTATCTTCTGGTTCCCGATTTATTTCTGATGAAAATTGGGCACAACCTGCCTGCAGCCGATTTGCATTACCCGTTGGGCATGCTTGCCTCGCGCTTTATTGCCTATGGTGCCGGATTGTGGATCATCAGCAGAAATCCGGACAAGCATGTCTTGTGGATACGACTTATGGCTTTCATACAATTGATCGATTTGGTTGTCGGTATTTTTTATACCATCACAGGCGTCGTTCCTGTTTCGCTTTCCGCCTTCCCCATGTTCAATGCGATCTGGATCGGTTTGCTGTTTGTTTTCTGGAAACCGGCATCGCGTGCTTTATTGGAAACCGGTTGCGCATGAGAAATATCTTCGGCTATCTGCAAATGATCTGGCTGATGAGCTCGCCCTCAGCCTTGTTCAGCCGTCTGTTCGAGTTGCCCTGGTACAGGCGCATGCTTGAGCAATGGCTTGAACCCGTGCAGAAGGTTGATGCGACAGTTCTTGAAGTCGGTTGCGCTGCAGGAGAATTTTCTCGCATGCTTGCAGAGCGCAACATGCGCGTTTCGGCAGTTGATCGATCAGAAAAAATGCTGGCAAAGGCAAAGCTTGCTGCAGGGACGGTACACTTTCAGCAGGCGGATGCTGCACGATTGCCATATCCGGATCAGCATTTTAAAATTGTTATGGCGGCTTCTTTATTGAACGTGGTGGATTCGCCGCGCTCGGTGCTTGCCGAGATGCGTCGTGTCTGTCGTGAAGGAGGCACAGTGTCCATATTGGTGCCTGATAAATTATTTTCCGATGGGGATGCAAGGCTTGCCGCAAAGGAGTTGATCGGTTTTTCACGTGCAGCATTTTTAGCGTGGCATCGCATGGCGAAAAAAATGGATATAAATGACCTGTTTAAATATTTCGAAGATTGCGGGCTGCAAATGATCACCAGCAAAAGTTTGCTTGGTGGCATGGCCGTTGCAGTTTATGGACAACCGTCCATTTCGGCTTACAACACTACCGGTGAAACAATTTTAGAACGAATGTTATGTTAAGGTATTGTAAAATCACCCCTCAATTTCCTTGAAAATTTTAAGGTCTGAATTTGATTAGGTCTGTTGGGCATGGCGCTAAAACTTCAGCGCCAGATGATGGCCATTAAGTTGGAATCCCTTGCGCAAATACACGCGATGAGCCGCATGACGCGTGTAACCAGTGTCCAGGTGCACCCCCTGACATTGACTATACTTTGCATGGTTGATTAACCAGTCTAGCAAGACACTAGCAAAACCTTTTGATGTTTCTCCAGGCAGGGTTGTTAAGTCATCGATGTAGAGCACTTTTCTCCACGCCAGAAACTCAGCGAACCGAAATCCTGCGGCGCTACTTACTGCGCCCTCATGTCGGAGCGCGAGTATTTGATACGACTGAGTCTGTTGACGGCGAACCTGGGCAAGAAAATTTGTCCGCTCGATGT
>JAJXTL010000216.1 GCA_021783855.1 Pseudomonadota bacterium | reverse complement strand
TCCTCCCCGGGCGTCACCGAGCGCGTGCATGGCGCGCAGCCGAGACTTGGATAAAATTCGTCGTGCAGCTTGTTATAGGGAACATCGTTATTTCTGATGTAAGCCCACACATCCTTGTGCGACCAGTCCAGCAACGGGTTGAATTTCTGCAAGCCAAAATCGGCATCAAATGACGACACCTCGAGATTGCCGCGCGTCACGGCCTGAGCACGGCGCAAGCCGGTCACCCATGCGCCTTTACCGCTCAATGCACGGCGCAATGGCTCAACTTTGCGCGCAAAACAGCATGCCTTGCGCGACGCTATGCTGCCGTAAAATCCATTCACGCCGTTTTGCGCAACATAGTTCTCAACCGCTTCATTGTCGGGAAAATATATTTTCAACGGTGTGCCGTAGCGCTCAGATACCGCCTGCATCAGGCTGTAGGTTTCCTCTGGAAGGCGCCCGGTATCCAGGCTGAAAATCTCTATCTTCAGCCGATAGCTGTCGATCAGATCGGTCAGCACCATGTCTTCCGCACCCAGGCTGGAAGCAAAGCATACCGGCGGAAAATCGCGTACAGCCTGTTCCAGAATACCTACTACCTGATCAATTTTTTGTTGCATGTTTTTCTCCTATATCAGCAAACTGCTTTCGGTCAAATCCAGTTGTGCATCCAGTTCCGTGGCATATGTCGCAACCTTCACTGTCCAGCTGTCCACTGCCGCATTGGCAAATGCAAGTTCCTCGGCATTGATTTCCTCTGAATTAGTCAGCGCAGCAACCAAACTGACAAACTCATCGGAGATCGATCCCGGGACCAGATGCCGCAGTTGATCTGCAAGATTTTCAAGATCATCCTGGCGCTGGCCGCCCAGAAGCTGCGCCAGTCCCGAGCCCAGCAGACGCAAGATTGCCTCGTTGCACTGCGCCGCTTCGAAATACTTGCGCTGGAACATCAGCGCATTGCGATATGCACGTTCGTGTGCAGCCTCAAAAAAATTCGCGCCGATCAATACTTGCGTAGCCCCTGCACATTCGCCGCCACCCAATTGCAGCACACGAAAATCGCTTTCATCACCATAGTCTTTCATCACTGTCGGTAATTCTTCCGGTTTCACTTCGGCAAGATCAGCCAGCAAATTTCTAAAATAATCCTGCTTCTGGGCTTGCGCCCAGGTAGTGAAGCTTGCATAGCCACTGGCCAGATGTGCCCGTTGTACCCGGGCGATGGCTTTCTCGATGCGTGCGACGGGCAATGCAGGGCCTTTGAGTCCCAGCTTTCCGCCGCCCATGCCGTTACCAGCAAAATACATCTGGTAATGCGGTACCAGTTTGCCGTGCATCCGTTTTCCTTCTCCATAGATGCCAATGTCGCCAGTTTCGGGTTGTGCGCAACCGTTATGGCAACCGGACACGCGAATGCGCAGGTCGGCACGCCCCCCCGAAAGTTCGGCTGCGGCCAGCGTGCTGGAGGTAATGCCAAGGCGGCAGGTCGATGTGCCTGGGCACGCCACAACGTCATCTCCGACTGCGGGCTCATACAGACCAAGGGACGCCAGCCCGACGCGAAGTATTGGCAACTTATCCTGTGACACATTTAGGATGGACAGATTCTGGTCTTGTGTTGTATGCACCTCATTCAGGCCATGCATGTTCAACAATCGGGATAAGCCCCGTAATTGCGCTGACGAAACCTCCCCGATAGGCAGCGCAACCGGCAATACAAACAAGCCTGCCTGATGCTGCGCAAATAATTTCCGCGGTGCGCCTTGCCCCGGGATTTCATGACCAGTCGGTTGCCGCCACTCACCTTTCGGATAGGGCTGGCCGGCCAGCGCCTGTTTTGTGCGTTCGAATTCTTCGCGATACCTTTCAAAAAAACCCTGTTCGCCAAATCTCTCCACCAGATACTTGATGCGCGATTTTGCACGCTTGGTGCGATCCGAGTACCTGTTGTGCAAGGACACCAGCGCTTCCAGCGCGAACAACAATTCACCCTCCGCAATAAATTCCTCCACCACGATGGATTCGCGCGGCTTATGTCCCAAACCGCCACCGGCACGCACACGAAAACCATGTTGACCATCTTTTTTAACCGCAATCACGCCGCAATCATGCAGCATGGCCTGCGCGCAATCGGCCTCGCAACCCGAAAAGCCGATCTTGAATTTGCGCGGCAACTGCTGATTGAGCGGGTTGCGCAAAAAATGCATGACCGCACCATTCACATGAGTCGCCACATCCACATGTTCTCTCGGGCATACCCCCGCCAACGGGCATGCGGTCATATTGCGTATGGTGTTACCGCAGGCCTCGCGCGTGGTCATGCCAACTTCTGCGAGACGGCGCATTGCCGATGGCGTTTCTGCCAGGGGGATAAAATGAACCTGTATCGCCTGGCGTGTTGTCACATGCGCAATATCGCGTTGTGCATGTCGTTCGACCACATCCGCCACCGCCTCCAGCTGCTCTGCATTCAAGCGGCCGCCGGGTATCTTGATTCGCAACATGTTCACGCCTTGTTGGCGCTGGCCATACACGCCCTGTTGCAAACGTACCGAGGTAAAACGATCAGCATCGACTTCGCCTGCATTGAAAGCCGCAATCGCCTGTTCAAATCGGTTGATTTCTTCCAGATCAGATAAGTTTCCTGTATTCAATTTCATTGCTCCTAAGATAAAATCATTTTTGTGCCGATCAGCATCAGCATGGTCGCAAGCAGAGGACGCAATATTTTTTCAGGCACTTTGCTGCTCAAATGACTGCCGATGTAAATGCCTGGCAATGAACCCAACAACAGATGAGCCAGCAGCGTTAGATCCACTGTACCCAGCGCCAGATGCCCCATGCCTGCAAAAGCCGTGAGCGGCACCGCATGAACGATATCGGTGCCGACTATTTTTGCGGATGACATGCGCGGATACAGGAACAGCAAGGCTACCGTTCCGAGTACGCCGGCACCGATTGAAGAAACCGTCACCAATGCACCCACTATTACGCCAGTGGCGATGGTCGCGGCAGGCAGATAGCGATGATGCAATTCATACACAGCACCATCACTGTGTTTGGCGATTTTCCTGATCTGTTCCTTGAACAACAAAGTGACAGCTGTCAGCAGCAACGCCACGCTCAGCACACTGCTCACCAGACCGCGCAGTGTCTTCTCATCCAGTGCCAAGTATTTCAGTAACAAAATAGTGGTAAGTGCAGCAGGCAAACTGCCCAGGGATAACAGTCCAACCACTCGCCAGTCCACCGTGCCACGTCTGCCGTGCACCCATGCACCAACCGTCTTGGTCAACGAGGCATACAGCAAGTCCGTGCCCACGGCTGTCACAGGAGAGACACCAAAAAGCAGCACCAGCAAAGGTGTCATCAGCGATCCGCCACCCACACCGGTAACGCCGACAATTAACCCGACTAAAAATCCCGATACCGTGTACATCATGACGCCCACCCCAAAAATTCATGGAATGGATTCTAGTTAGAATATTTTATGCAATTAAATACTTTAATGTTACGATGATATAATTAATAGTAATTAAGGATTTGGCATGAACCTGCACCAATTGCGTTATCTCAATGAAATTGTTCGCCAGGGACTGAATATTTCAGGTGCGGCAGAGGCATTGTTTACCTCCCAGCCAGGCATCAGCAAGCAGATTAAACAACTCGAGGAAGAGCTGGGTATAGAGATATTCGTGCGAAACGGCAAACGCATCATTGCCATTACCGAACCCGGAAAGGTTGTTTTATCCATCGCACAGCGCATGCTGCATGACGCGAAAAATCTCAAGCACGTCGGGCAGGAATTCGGCGCTCAGGACACAGGATTGTTGACCATCGCAACCACGCACACCCAGGCACGCTATGCCTTGCCTCCGATAATAAAGCAGTTCATGAAACGGTATCCCAAGGTTCAGCTCAGTTTGCATCAGGGCAGCCCATCTCAGATTGCCGAACAAGTATTGAGCGGAGAAGCCGACCTTTGCATTGCCACTGAAAGTTTGTCTCTTTACGATGACCTGATCACGCTGCCCTGCTATGAATGGAATCACTGTGTGATCACCCCTATACGCCATCCTTTGCTCAAGGAGAAAAAGCTCACGCTGGAAATGCTCGCCCAATACCCTATTATCACCTATGACTTTGCTTTCACCGGTCGCAGCAAGATTAACGAGGCGTTCCAGAAGGCTGGCATAACACCGAAAATCGCGCTTACCGCCATCGATGCGGATGTGATTAAGACTTATGTGGAACTGGGAATGGGGGTCGGTATTCTGGCGCAGATGTCATTTGTTCCTGAGCGCGACAAGCGCCTGCGCATGATAGAAGCCGAACATCTGTTCAAGCCCAGCACTACGCGGATTGCGATACACAAAAACGAATATTTGCGCGCATACACTTACGATTTTATCGAACTGTTTGCACCTCACCTGACCAGGAAGGTCGTGGCCGATGCCATGCACCTTGCAATTTTTACG
>JAJXTL010000047.1 GCA_021783855.1 Pseudomonadota bacterium | reverse complement strand
ATGAAAAAAAAAGTTCAATTAAGAATATTTTTAATGCAAATTGGTTTGCGGAACTTTTTTTGAAACGGCCCCTCTTACTGACGCTTTAACCGTATATAACCTATTGAGGAACAAATCATGAAAAAAATTGCTGCTGTTGTTATGTTTTCTGCCGTAGTCGCTGCTCCGGCTTTTGCTGCTGATGAAGGGTTGTATGCAGGAATTACGATGGGTAACGGCAAGCCTAATGTTACGCCTGGTGTGCAGCCATTGAGCAAGAAGTCCAGCTTCGTTTATGGCGGCTTGCTCGGCTACCAGTACAACAAGAACTTCGCAACTGAACTTGGCTACGGTGGTGTAGGTAAGGCTACTGACATTGCAGGCAATACAGTCAAGGGCGATGCCCTGAGTCTGACTGCTGTCGGCATGTTGCCATTGAATGAGAGCTTTGAATTGCTGGGCAAGGTGGGCGTTGCAAGCGCCAAAACCACGTCATCCGGTCTGACAGCCAGTCAGGGCGCATCGCGTACCGGTCTGACCTATGGCGTCGGTGCTCAATACAACGCGACCCAGAATCTGGGTCTGCGTCTGGGTTATGACCGTTATGCCGTTGCTACCAGCTACGCCGGCACCAAGATCAACGGTAACGCCAACGTAATGACGGTAGGCGCTGTTTACAAGTTCTAATCAGACTGTCGTTTTTATACAGAATAAAAAAGCCGGGCCGCAGTCCGGCTTTTTTATTTCCCTTCCCTATTTTTTGTTTTACACCCGTTTGACAAACAGCCGTTTGAAAACTACATTGTCTGTCCGTTCAAGCATTTCCCTGCACAATGAAATCCACGTTATTGCTTATTTCACTCATCGGTTTGCTCGCCGCCTGTAGTAAGGAAACAGCGCCGCCTGTCAGGAATGCTCGCCCTGCGCTGACCCTGATTGTGGGTGCTGTTGCTGCGGGAACTGCCCGTCAATATAGCGGCGAGGTTCGTGCCCGCCATGAGCTTGCCTTAAGTTTTCGTGTCGGCGGCAAGATCGTTCAGCGGCAGGTGGAAGCCGGTACAGAGGTTAAAGCCGGGCAGGTGTTGGCGCGGCTGGATCCGGCAGACGCAGGCCTGGTAGCGGGTGAGGCCGAGGCGAAATATCGACTGGCCGAGAATGATGCGAGGCGCTATCGGGAATTGCAGCACAAAGGCTTCGTAAGCCAGTCCGCGCTCGATGCCAAAGTAACCGCAATGAAAGCTGCCGGTGCGCAAGCCGGACTGACACATAACCAGACGGATTACACCATGCTGCGTGCCGAACATGACGGCGTGGTCACAGCAACACTGGCCGAGGCAGGGCAGGTGGTGAGTGCCGGGCAGCCGGTGTTGCGTCTGGCAGAAGCGGGCGAGACCGAGGTGGCGATCGAGATACCGGAGGATCAGTTCGCACAGCGTCACGTGGGAGATGCAGCGCAAGTGTTGCTGCGTAATGAAACCCCTTTGAGTGGGCGACTGCGCGAGCTGTCGTCGTCAGCCGATCCTGTCAGTCGCACTTACCCTGCGCGGGTTGCCTTTGTTGCGGCTCCCGGACAGGTGGCGCTGGGCATGACCGCGCGAGTGCGTTTCGAGCCGGGCGCAACCACCGCGCTGCTGATTCCTCTCTCGGCCATTTACCAGCAGGGAAGGCAGACAGCGGTATGGATCGTGGCAGCCAATCACAGCGTCAGTCTGAGGCCGGTGCAGATATCGGCCTATCGCGATGACGGTGCGGTCATCGCCGGCGGACTGAAAGCCGGCGAGCGTATCGTCAGCGCGGGCGCGCATCGCCTGTCGATGGGTGAAATCATCCAGCCTGTCGACGCTGCCGGCGGCCAATGAAAGGGCCTAACCTTTCTGCCTGGGCGCTGACGCACCAGCAGATGATCCTTTACCTGATCATCGTGCTGATGGGGGCGGGAGCGTTTTCCTACTTCAGTCTGGGACGTGCCGAGGACCCGGATTTTACCTTCAAGGTGATGACGGTGCGCACCTTGTGGCCGGGCGCGACTGCTTTGGAAGTCGAACAGCAACTCACCGAGCGGATTGAAAAAAAATTGCAGGAAACGCCGTGGGTGGATGTGCTGCGTTCCGCCTCGAAATCCGGCGAATCCATGGTGTTCGTGGTTCTCAAGGATTACACACCCAAGCAGGAAGTGCCGGAAGCCTGGCGGCAGGTGCGCAAGAAGCTGGACAATATACAGCATACCCTGCCGCCCGGTGTGCAGGGGCCGTTCCCCAACGATGAATTCGGCGATGTGGATGTCAATATTTTCGCCCTGACGGGCGACGGCTTCGATCTGGCCGCTCTGCGCCGTTATGCGGACAGAATAGTCATTGATTTGAAGCATGTGCCGGATGTCAAACGCGTCGAACTGATCGGCGTGCAGGACGAGAAAATTTATCTCGATGCGTCTCCCGCCCGTCTTGCCAGCTTCGGCATTACACCCGCGCAGATCGGCGCTGCGCTGCAACAGCAGAATGCGATCCTGCCCGCAGGCTTTGTCGAAACCGGCAGCGACCGTATCTGGTTGCGCGTGACGGGCGATTTCGACAGCGTGGAACGGATACGCAATACCGACTTGCTGGTGAACGGGCAATATCTGCGGCTGGGCGACATCGTTCATGTGACGCGGGGCTTCAGCGATCCGCCCAGCCCGCAGATGCGCGTCGGCGGCAAGCCTGCCATCGGCATCGGCGTCATCATGGACAAGGGCGGCGACGTCATCCGGCTGGGCGAGAGCCTGACTCTGGCGATGAAAACCATCCAGGCCAGTCTGCCGGTGGGAATTGCGGTGCATGTGGTGGCCAATCAGCCGGAAGTGGTCAGGGGTTCGATTTCGTTGTTTCAGGATTCACTGGGTCAGGCGATCCTGATCGTGCTGGCAGTGTCTTTTTTGAGTCTGGGCTGGCGCACCGGTACGGTGGTGGCGCTGTCCATTCCGCTGGTGCTGGCAATTACCTTCTTCATGATGAAGGTGTTTGGCATCGACCTGCAGCGCATCTCGCTGGGCGCACTGGTGATCGCGCTGGGTTTGCTGGTGGACGATGCCATCATCGCGGTGGAAATGATGGTGGTGAAAATGGAGCAGGGCTGGGACCGCTTCAAGGCCGCCACCTTTGCCTATACTTCGACAGCCTTTCCGATGCTGACCGGCACGCTGATCACGGCGGCTGCATTTACGCCGGTGGGATTTTCCAAGTCGGCTGCCAGTGAATACACGTTTTCGATTTTTGCCGTGGTGACCATCGCCCTGCTGGTGTCATGGCTGGTTGCGGTGGTGTTCACGCCTTATCTGGGCTACAAGCTGCTGGACCCTGCAAAACTGGTCGCGAAAGCTCAGCGGCACGGTGAAGATATTTACGATACGCCGTTCTATCGACGCTTTAGGGCGGTACTGGTATGGTGCTTGCGCCACCGCTGGAAGGTGATTTTCGCCACCTTGCTGCTGTTTGTGTTGTCCATAATAGCTTTCAGCGTAGGGGTGCAAAAGCAGTTTTTCCCCTCAGCCAGCCGCCTGGAGTTGATGGTGGATTTATGGTTGCCGCAGGGCGCATCGCACAAGTCATCTGAACATGAGGTCGAGCGCGTTGAAAATCTGCTCACAAAAGACCCGTCCGTTGCATCCTATTCATGTTACGTCGGCAACAGTTCGCCGCGCTTCTTCCTGTCTCTGGATGTCAAACTGTATAGCGATAACTTTGCCCAGTGTGTGATTGTGACCCGCAACATCGATGCGCGTGAGAAATTGAAACGGCGTCTGGAGCAGATATTTACCTCTGCAGATGGCGGTTTTACCCATATTCATCCGCATGTCTCACGCCTTGAAAACGGTCCTCCGGTAGGTTACCCGGTGCAGTTTCGCGTAAGCGGTGCGGATGTCGTGACGGTGCGCGGCATTGCGGGAGAGGTGTCTGCCTTGATGCGCGCAAATCCCCATTTGCAGGATGTCAGTTTTGACTGGAACGAAAAAGGCAAAGGCGTGCGCATTGAAGTCGATCAGGACAAGGCGCGTAAACTCGGCACCTCCAGTCGCGATATCGCACAGGCCTTGCAGGGCTGGCTGAACGGCCTTGCCCTCACGCAATACCGCGAGGGGGATCAGCTGATCGACGTGATGTGGCGCGGTACACGCGATGCGCGTTCGCTTGATCGACTGTCCGAGCTGGACATTCCTCTGGCAAATGGCCGTCACGTGCCGCTGGCACAGGTCGCCCACCTGGTGCCGGTGCTGGAAGAAGACATCGTGTGGCGGCGCGACCGCGTCCCGACCATGACGGTGCTGGCCGACATGACCGACAGCACGCAGCCGGCGACCGTATCCGGTCAACTGAACGCGCAGCTGGGCGCGGTGCGTGCCAAATTGCCGGCAGGCTATCACATGGAGATGGGCGGCAGCGTCGAGGAATCGGCCAAGGGCGAGAATGCCATCAAGGCGGTGATGCCGCTGATGCTGGTGGGTGTGATTACCCTGCTGATGATACAGTTGCAGAGTATCAGCCGCACCGTCATCGTGCTGCTTACCGCGCCATTGGGGCTGATCGGCGTGACCGCCGCGCTGCTGATCTTTCAGGTGCCGTTCGGTTTCGTCGCCAATCTCGGTTTCATCGCGCTGGCCGGGATGATCATGCGCAATTCGGTGATACTGGTGGATCAGATCCGTCAGGACGAGGAAGACGGCAAGACCCGCTGGGAAGCCATTATCAGTTCCACCGTGCGGCGTTTCCGCCCGATCACCTTGACCGCATCGGCGGCCATCCTTGCGATGATACCGTTAACCTCACAGGTGTTCTGGGGACCGATGGCGGTCACCATCATGGGCGGTCTGGTGGTCGCAACCTTGCTCACCTGTTTGTTTCTGCCCGCGCTGTATGCGGCGTGGTTCAAGGTACGGGAAGAGTAATGTGCTCTCCGGGATTTGGTTTTTCGGCATCCCAATGAGGCGCGACATGCCGTTGTCGGGACTGAACGACCGGTCGAAGTAGTTGTGTCGAAGGTCTGTTTTTCGGTGTGGACGGGCAGTGCAAAACGTCGATACAGGCTCCTGGTGCTGGTGGATCAGAGTCGGGTGCAAATCAACGGTCAGGCCGTAAAGCGTAGGAAAAGCTCAGAATATCCAGCCGCTGGGTAGATTGCGTTGAGCGGGGGCTTGCCCCTCACCGGCAGAATGCGTGAGGTGCGGTCGAACAGTTCTTCCAGTAGTATGCGCAGCTCCAAACGGGCCATCGGCGCACCTGGGCACTCATGGATGCCAGCGCCGTATACCAGGTTATCCTCGGGATTACGATCTAGGCGGAACTCGTCCGGATTTTTGAAGACAGCCTCGTCCCGGTTGGCCGAAGACCACATGATGGTGAGGCGGGATCCGGCATCGAGTTGCCGCCCGCCGAGCTCCACCGGTTTGGTCGTAATCCGGCGATTGGTCACCAGCGAATCCTGGATGCGCAGAATTTCGTCCGTGGCGGCAGTGATCAGGGATCGGTCCGCCCGCAACTGGTCCTGAACTTCCGGGTGGTTGGCCAGGTAATTCGTGATAATGCCGACGCTCGTGGCAATCGTGCTGAGCTCACCAACGGTCCAGTTGCGGATGATGCTGTTAATTTCCTCTTCGGCCAACGGGCGGCCGTCCACCTCTTCAAGCAACAGGCGGGCGGTGTTGTCCAGCAGGGCATCGACTCGTGCATTGCGTCGTTCGACGAGCAGTGCACGAATATAGCCGTCGAATTCGCAGGCCAGTCCTTCCATCTTCTGCCGGTCGCGGGCCAGAGTTGCTTCGTGATTATTGCGTACCCAGTCCATGAGAGGCCGCTCAAGCTCGGTGGGCCACCCCATAAATGCACTTTGGTTGCGAAATGCAAATTTCTGGGCGAAGTCGCCCATGATCTCGATCTCCTTATCGCGGGGCAGATCATCGATCAGGGCGGCGGTAATGCGGCGCGAAACCGGTTCGAACCTGTTCATCTCTTGGGGTGTGTAGTACTTGTCCACCACGGCGCGGAACACGGTGTGCTCCGGCGGGTCCATGCCGTTGGGCACGGAAAGGTGACTTGAGACGCTGCTGCTGAATGTCTCGTGCTCCATCAAGACGCGTTTGACGTCCTCATGCTTGAACAGGGACCAGTTCATGTACTCGCTGTGTGCCACTGGGCACGTGCCGCGCATACGGTCATAAGCGGCGGCTTGATCCTGCTGCACCTTCGCAGAACGGGGATCCCAGTCATTGCGGTTGTCGGTCATGATAATTCTCCTGAGTCAGATAGTATCTTACGGCTGAAGTCGTTACATTGGGCGAGTAAACATTGAAGCCGACGAGTAGGGATTTACACGGGGCTTCGAATTTCTTGCAGGGTTCTGGGTACACCTCGACCGAACCCACCGAAAGTCTCGCCAGAAGACGTTGTGTGAGGAGGGTGAGGCACGTGGCGCTTTTTGCACTGGGTGCTTGAAACCGCTGTCGTAATGAGCGACTGAATTCATTGGAATACGCAATGCTGCTCCTTAAGTCGTAGCGGAAAGGGGCTGTTGCCAAGCAACCGCATCGGATTGCCGCCAACAATAGCAGATACCAACAAAAGATTGAGCTTTAATGAGATCGTTTTCTACCGCATGGGCGTTAAAAAACCCGCTAAAGCTATATGCAATGCGGGTTTAAGAGACTTTGTGAGACGGGTTAAAACAGTGTTCTGGCGGAAGCGGTGAGATTCGAACTCACGGAGGACTCTCATCCTCGCTAGTTTTCAAGACTAGTGCCTTAAACCGCTCGGCCACACTTCCTGATTTTTCTGAATGCCGGCGCAAGCTGGCTTTTGAAGGCGCGCATTTTGACGTAAGCGGCGCTGCCTGTCCAGAAAATTTTGGAAATTTCAGCTTCGTATGCAGTCCGCCCAGTTGTTCGGTGTCTCGAACAGACGGACGCGCTCAAGGCGCAGGTGATTGCCGTAATTGTCCCGATAAGCGGGATTGAGGATGTTGAAGGCGATTTCAGCCAGATTCTCGGCGGTAGGGACGACATCCATGATGACGGTTTTGTGGTCGGGGAGGGTCGCCAGAAAATCGCACACCGGCTTGTCATTGCGGTACACCAGAAATGCGTGATCCCATACATTGACCAGCTTTTCCTGAGCGATGCGTTTGACATCGGAAAAGTCCATCACCATGCCTTGCTCGGATTGCCCTTCGGTGTTGATGATCTCGCCTGACAGGGTGATTTCGATCGCATAGCGATGGCCGTGCAGGTGTTTGCACTGGCTGTTGTGGTTGGGGATGCGATGTCCGGCATCGAATTCAAGGCGGCGGGTAATGAGCATGATCAATACAGTCTTTTTTGTGTGGCGCGGATTATACCGCGTCAGGCTTTAAATGCTGCGGCATGGCGGATGAATTGTGCATTTTCGTTAACGTGAAACTCGCATAGCGATTCGGCTGATCCCTCTCCCTCCGGGAGAGGGTTTGGGTGAGGGAAGCGGGCATGGCGAGTTTTGTTTTTTTTGGTGGCATTTTTGTCATGCCCGTTAGGGGATGGTTCATAGCGCAGTGCGATGTAGCGTTTGGCGAGATCTTTGATGGCGGCGGCCAGATCGGGGCGGGCGGCTGCAACGCGTGCTGCGTAGTCATGAGGGCCTTCGTGAGGCGCGCGCGGCAGTCCTTTACGTGCCAGTTTGCGGCACACCTTGAGCCAGGCGGATTGCGTCTTGTCACGTTCGCGTTTGAACAGGTGGCGCAGCATAGACAGAGCGAACAGAGTAATGATGATTCCCAGGCCTGCTGTGAGGTACAAAACCTGTTTGCTTAATGATTCCAGGCCGAAGCGCGACAGATAGGCGAACTGGCGTTCGCTGTCGTAACCGACAACCCACTGATTCCACTGATAGGACAAGGCATCCCAGTTCTTGCGCAGGCTGTGCAACCATTGCATACGAGCCATATACGGCAGCGCGGCAGTCTGCACAGTGGACAGGCCGCGTTCTACACGTTCGGGAGCGATAGCGGCTGTCGGGTCTATGCGCTGCCAGCCTGTGGCGTCCAGCCAGACTTCCGCCCAGGCATGGGCATCCGATTGGCGTACGATGTAATAGTTGCCGGCTGCATTATATTCGCCGCCCAGATAGCCGGTCACCACCCGCGCGGGTATGCCTGCCGCACGCATCAGGAACACGAAGCTCGATGAATAGTGTTCGCAATATCCCTGTCTTGTAGTGAATAGAAAGTCGTCGATGTTGTCGGCGGGTACGGGGTCCAGCGTGTAGTGGAAATCCTGCTGGTGAAAATAATCGAGCGCCAGTCGGATGACTTCCATATTGTTGCGGCTTTGCTCGCGCCAGCTCCTGGCCAGTTGCAGCGCATGCGGATTGAGCCCCGGTGGCAATTGCAGCGCTCGCTTAAGTTGCGTCGCGGATTCCTGCAAATTGGCATGATAGGTCAGATATGAGCGCGCCTGATAACGCAGCCGGGCGTTGACGGGTTGCGGGTTAAGTAACTGAAAGTCGGATGTGATTCTGGCAGGCACCGAAATTTTAACCGGCACATCAAGCGCAAACAACCAGGCCTTGTTGTGCGGTTCCAGCGTTACGCCGTATTCGACGGCTTGCCCTTTTTCTGAAAACCGGGGTGCGATGCTGAGCACAGTGCTGCACGGTGTCCAGGTACGACCATCGAAGTCCCATAATACCGGCCCTCGCCAGTACATCTGATCGCGGGGCGGCACTTTTCCCTGATAAGTGACGCGAAACGCTACGGCATCCGACAGGCTTAGCCGCCCCAGACTGTCCGGCGACATCTTGTCGTCCAGCCCGCTGCCGGCATAGGTATCCTGCGGCAAGCCCCACAACGGCCCTTGCACACGCGGGAACAGGAGGAACAGGATGAGGGTCAGCGGGATGGCTTGCAACAGCAACGTTGCCGCAATTTTCAGGCGTGATTTGAATGCGCTGCCCGGCGCATGCAGATGCACCCAGACAACCGTGATGACCAGCAGCGTAGCGAGCAGGTACAGTCCAGTGAGCAGGCTCTGCGAGTAGAAGAAATTGGTGATAATGATGAAACATAAGGGATAAATCAGCGCCATCGCATCGCGATTTGTTTTGATTTCCATCAGCTTAAGTGCGGAGAGCAGCATCAGCAGCGTGACACCGACCTCGCGCCCGAACAGGGGGTGGAATTCGATCAGGATGCCGGCAAGGGATGCGAGGGTAATCATCAATAACAGTGAGCGTTTTGGTAGTGGATTGCCGGTATAGGCCAGGTAGCCGCGCCACAGCAACAGGGTCGTGCTCAGCGCATTGACCCAGAGCGGCAGATGTGCGGCATGAGGAGCCGTGACCATCAGCACGCACAGCAGCAGACCATAGGTGAGGGATGGGTTCATGACTTTCTCCCCATACCCTCTCCCGCAACCGGGTCATGAGGCAGCCCGAACAGCGCGAGGCTGCGCAGGCATTCGTCGCGATGTGCGGTGCCGTTGCCTGCGGGAATGTTTTCATCGTTCAGGCACAGTGCATAGCGCAGCCCCAGGAAATCGGCATCCAGCACCCAGCGCGTCATGCGGGATAACTTTCCTTCCAGATCAGATTCCGGCGCATCCGCAATGTCCAATAATAATTCGCCGCCTTCCTGATTCGCGAACTGCTTGACCATCAGACCCTGCCCGCGCGCGTAAGCTTTCCATGCAATGCGGGGCTGTGCATCGCCCGGAACATAAGTGCGCAATCCGGCGAAATCGTCATCGCCCGCAATGCTGTGTTTTCCCTTGCCGTCGGACCCCGACGGCAAGGGTGCGTCGTTGAGCGGTTTCGGATAGACCAGACAACGCGTATCAAAATGCAGATACGACCAGGCGTGAAACAGACCGAGCGGAAATTCGGTGTACAGCGTCAACCTGCCCGCATCCAGCCAGCCGCGTTTGGCAGCCGGCAGCGGGAAGAAAATTTCGCTGGTTTGTTTTTCGGGAAGGTCGAAGGTGATCTTGTTGCTCGAATTGCTTTGCAGCACCAGTTGGTAGCGCGGCAGACCACTGTTAATGTACAGCAAAAATCGTGCAGCCTCGCCGCAATACACGGGCTCTGTGTGACCTGCGCGTATTTCCAGATGCGCCAGATTGCGCCAGGCATGCAGCATGGACATCAGACTCATCATCGCCAGCAAAAAGGTCAGTATGTAACCCAGACTCAGGTTGTAGTTGATGTCGCCCAGCAGCATCAGGATCAGCACAGCAGCCAGAACCAGACCTTGTCTTGTCGGCAGGATGAAGATGCGGCGCTGCGTGAGTATGATTGTTCCTTGCTCTATTTTCGGGCGGAACAACCAGCGGTTGAAGCGTTGTCTGAGTGCGGTTGGCACGGCTTGTAGCTATTGACCGAACAGTTTTATGATCAGTGAATTTCGTGTCATGGAGTGCTGTGCCGCCACATCGGCGAGAATTGCTGCGAGCGTGCCGATTTTTAACGGATCATGCATCGGCACGGTGAGATGGTGTGCTTTTGGGTGTTGGCAGCTCAGACGTACATGACTGCCGGTTTGTCGTGTTTCCTGATAGCCCAGTTTTGTCAGCGCCTTGATCAGTTGCGTACCGGACAGATTTCGCGGCAGCTTCATACGGCGATAAGTTCTTCGCGGGTGAAATGCAGGCGGATAATTTGCGGCGCTTTCCCTTCTTCGAAGTGGCAATGCACCGCATCGCGTACTTGCTGGTGTAAGCTTTTCTCGTCATCGGCTTCAGTGAAAATCGATTCACCCAAGGCGCGTGCTGTGAGTCCACCCTCAGGCGCTTCTTCAACTATAAAGAACATCTCGTTCAAGTTTATCCTTTCAAAGGTGTAAGCATTCTAGCATTGATAAGGGTCAGGGGATCGCCACTGCTTCAATCAGATCCTGTGCCGACTGACCGCTGACTGTTTGGAGGCGGTGACTGACCACGCCGGGCAGGATGGTCTGCACATCTTCCGGGATGACGGCATTGCGGCCATCGATCAGCGCCCAGGTGCGGGCGGCAGCCAGCAGGGCAAGCCCGGCTCTCGGGCTCAAACCATGTACATAGTGTGCCGATTCGCGTGTGTGACGCAAAATGGCCTGTACATAGTCGAGCAGCGCCGGAGATACGAATATTTCCCTCGCGCGCTGTTGCAATGTCAGCAGCTCTGCGGTGTCCATTTGCGGGCTGAATTTTGCGATGATTTCGCGCCGGTCGATACCGGACAGCAGGCCGCGTTCAGCCAGCGGGTCGGGATAACCCATCTGGATGCGCATCAGGAAGCGGTCCAGTTGCGATTCCGGCAGCGGGAAGGTGCCGACCTGATGGGACGGGTTCTGTGTGGCGATGACGAAGAAGGGCGAGGGCAACGGGCGCGTGGCGCCTTCGATGGTGACCTGATGTTCTTCCATCGCTTCCAGCAACGCGCTCTGTGCCTTGGGCGTGGCGCGGTTGACTTCGTCCGCCAGGATCATCTGCGCAAAGATCGGACCCGGATGAAATTTGAACTGGTTGGTGTCTCGTTCGAATACCGATGCGCCCAGTATGTCGGCCGGGAGCATGTCGCTGGTGAACTGGATGCGGCCGAACTGCAAACCCAGGGTGCGCGCCAGTACATGGGCCAGTGTGGTCTTGCCGACGCCGGGCAGGTCTTCGATTAACAGATGCCCGCGCGCGAGTAGACAGGCCAGCGCAAAGCGGATTTGCTGTGGCTTGCCGAGTATCGCGCTTTCGACTTGCCGGATGACGTTGTCAAGTGAGTTGTTCATGGGCGATATTCGCGTAATCATGTAATTGGGATGCGAGCGACATTCTACCTGTGCGGTATACATAATGTTGCTTGCTATCATGTCTCCCAGCACCATGCAGCAAAAAGCTGCTTGACGGGCCGCGTTTCAGGCAGCGACTCGATGCCGTGGAAGTCACTGTCGTCCATTAATGATCCTTGCTGACAAGGACGCTTTCAATTCGCCGGTCAGGTATGAGCCAGGCGGCTGCCACCAGCACGAAGAGGAATTGTGCCGCCCATTGCAACCAGAATGCTGCAAAAATAGCTCCGAGGTAAACGAATATGGATACCTTGCCTTTCCAGTCCTTGCCGACCGCTTTTCTCAGGATTGAATCGCTGCCTTGCGAAGCGATGATGGTCTGTTGCAGTGTCCAGTATGCGATTGCGGCCATCAGCAGATCAAAGCCATAAATTGCGGACGGAATCGTGCCAAAGTGATTCTCGCCCATCCACGCCGTTGAGAAGGGAAGTAGCGATAACCAGAACATCAGATGCAGGTTTGCCCAGAGTATCGGTCCGGTCACTTTTTCACAGATTTGCAGCATGTGGTGATGGTTGTTCCAGTAGATGCCGATGTAGATGAAACTCAGCACATAGCTCAGGAACACGGGCAGCAAGGGCGCCAGACTGTTGATGTCCTCGCCGTGCGGCACTTTGAGTTCCAATACCATGATCGTGATAATGATGGCGATCACGCCATCGCTGAATGTCTCTAATCGCCCTGTATCCAATTAATTCTCCTGGTTTTTGCCCGGTTGCGGCGAGCGCTTATACAGCCAGTCGCCGGGCCCAATTGTAGAGGTTAAGCGTTGCACCTACATGGAAGGCAGTTCGTTGGCGCGCAGATCGAAGATAAGCACTTCTGCGTTTTTACCTTCCTGAATCTCAATAGCGGATTCATCACGCACTCGCGCCCCGTCGCCCTCCTCAAAAAACATGCCATTGATCGTCACCGTGCCGCGTGCAACATGAATGTAGGCAAACCGTTCCGTTGCAAGCTTGAGCGATGATCGCTCATTGCCATCGAAAAACCCGGCATAAATGCGCGCATCCTGATAAACCGATAAGGTGCCGTTCTCGCCTTCCGAGGAAATAATCAGGCGTAGTTGCCCGCGTTTCTCAGTATCGGCAAACCGCGCTTGTTGGTAGCGGGGTTTGACGCCTTTTTTGTCCGGCGTAATCCAAATCTGGAGAAAGTGAACCGGTTCGCTTTGCGAATGATTGAACTCGCTATGCGTGATGCCGGTGCCGGCGCTCATCATTTGTACATCGCCCGGGCGGATCACCGATCCTGTTCCCATTGAATCCTTGTGCTCCAGTGCGCCCTCCAGCACGTAGGAGAAAATTTCCATGTCGCGATGCGGGTGCTTGCCGAATCCTTGCCCCGGCTGGACGATGTCATCGTTGATAACCAGCAGGTCGGAGAAGCCGACTTGTTGGGGGTCGAAATAGTGTCCAAATGAGAAAGTATGGCGTGAATGCAACCAGCCCAACTTGGCGATTCCACGGTCCTTTGCGCGACGCATTTCCAGCATGTCAGCCTCCTGGTGAGTGATCAATGAAACGGTGAGAAAATGAGCGTCGATGGAGTTATTTTCAATATTATCGAATATTCACTATTGCGCTTTTCCTTGTTGATTATAATAGCGCTAATGTTAAGATTTAAATAACGATAATTACTGACTGTTACGTTCGATTATTTCGAATATCCCGGAGGCGCGATGAAGCTGACACTTGAATCCATCCAGATCATTGATGCCATCGATCGTGCCGGGTCCATGTCAGGCGCTGCGGAAATTCTTCACCGGGTGCCTTCGACGATCTCTTATTCGGTCGCAAAGCTTGAAGATCAACTGGCTTTCAAGCTGTTTAACCGCAACGGTCCGAGAATATCTCTCACCTCCGCAGGGGTTGAGCTTTTGCGCGAAGGCCGCTGGCTGTTGCGCGCGTTTGCCGATCTGGAATGTCGCCTTCATAAAATCTCATCAGGTTATGAATCGGAAATCCGCATCGTATTCGACTCGCTCATCCCATTCGATTTTTTTCTGGACGATCTACGTGAGTTCTGCGCGCTTGAATGCGGTACGCGAATCCGGATGACGTCTGAGGCAATGACCGGCGTATGGGAATCGCTGCATGAGGGCCGTGCCGACATCATTATTGCCACCGGTGACCGTCCGGGTTGGAGCGGCTATCTGATCCAGCAAATCGATGCTATGGAATTCACATTCTGCGTATCGCCTGCTCATCCGCTGGCATCAGAAACAAAACCAATCGGTTTTGATAAGCTTCATTTGCATACTGCAATTATTGTTGCCGACAGCGCTCGATCGCTACCCTCAAGAACGGTGGGATTCACATCAGGTCAACAAAGCATTACCGTTCCCAATATGGAAACCAAAATACAACTTCAAAAAGCCGGCTTGGGTTTTGGTTTTTTGCCGCGGATATTGATCGAAGCAGACCTTGATGCCGGTCTGCTGATCGAAATACCTGCTGAGGAGTCCAGGCCGCCAGACCCGATATGGGTTGCCAGGCGGGCGGCGGATGATGGGGAAGCGGTACGCTGGTGGTATAAAAAATTATGCCGCTCATTGATGACAAAACCAGAGTCCCGGTAGCTTACGACGGAACAGCGCTGTTTAAAATATTTTCCCGCGCTTCGAACTGGCAGGTCGGGTTTCAGCACGGCATGTCTGGATAAATCCCGACCTACAATAAGATGGCCGCGATCACACGGCGGTCTTCCGCCACCAGAATATTGTAGGTGCGACAGGCGGCAGGGGTGTCCATGCACTCCACGCCGATGCCTGCGTTGGTCAGCGCGCGGTACAGTCGCGGGTGGGCAAAATGTTGCTGCATGCCTGTGCCCAATAGCAGGACTTCCGGGTGCAGGGCCAGAAAATATTCGAAATGGCTCTCGCTCAATTCATCAAAGGTGCTGACATGCCAGTCGCTGCGGACTTCTTCCGCTCTGACCACAACGCTGGTGTCGAAACGCTCCTTGTTGATCATCACATGATCATTCGCATAGCCGGTGAAGAGTTTGGTGTCACCGAGATTGGCTAGATGCAGTTTCATGAAATCCTCGCAAACAATGAATGCAGTGATTTTGGGGCCGGCGTGGCGCGGCGTCAAATTTAAGCTGTAACGGTCACACGCTGCGTCTCTGTGTCAGTCGTATGATGTTATACAATTTGCTGTGCGCGTGCTGCGCAGGTAAAATCATGCTTTTTTCACATGAAACAAGAAGCGTAGCGACTATGTTTCATGGGGAATCAAAGATGGCATGACGGATTTATCGTCATAGATCAGAATTGAGTTGTTTCTTCAGCACATTGCGGGCTTGCTAATATTGTCATATTTAAACCATTTCAAACTAATATCAAACTTAAACCGTGAAGCCAATTTTAAAGTCCAACAAGCTCTCCAACGTGTGCTACGACATTCGCGGGCCGGTGATGGAACGCGCCAAGCAGATGGAGGAAGAAGGCCAGCGCATCATCAAGCTGAACATCGGCAATCTGGCGCCGTTCGGTTTTGAAGCGCCCGAGGAAATCCAGCAGGACGTGATCCTGAACCTGCCCAATTCGTCCGGCTACTCGGACTCCAAGGGGTTGTTCGCTGCGCGCAAGGCGATCATGCATTACTGCCAGTCCAAGAAAATCGCAGGCGTGGGGCTTGATGATATCTACATCGGCAACGGCGCATCCGAACTGATCGTGATGGCGATGCAGGGGCTGCTTAATACCGGCGACGAAGTGCTGGTGCCGGCACCCGATTATCCGCTTTGGACGGCGGCGGTCACGCTGGCAGGCGGCACGCCGCGCCATTACCTGTGCGACGAAGCGAATGACTGGAATCCCGATCTGGCTGATATGCGCGCCAAGATCACGGAGCAGACGCGTGCGATTGTGATCATCAACCCGAACAATCCGACAGGGGCCTTGTATTCGGACGACATCCTGAAAGAAATTGTCGAAATCGCACGCGAGCATGACCTCATTATCTTCGCCGACGAAATCTACGACAAGATGCTGTACGACGGGGCGACACACACCTCAATCGCTTCGCTGGCCGATGATGTGCTGTTTGTCACCTTGAACGGTTTGTCAAAGAATTACCGCGCCTGCGGTTATCGCTCCGGCTGGATGGTGGTATCCGGTGAAAAGAAGCATGCGCAGGACTACATCAACGGATTGACGATACTGGCGTCGATGCGCTTGTGTTCTAATGTGCCCGGGCAATTTGCGATTCAGACTGCGCTGGGCGGCTATCAGAGCATCAACGATCTGGTTATACCCACCGGACGGTTGTGCAAGCAGCGCGATCTGGCTTATCAGTTGCTGACCGAAATACCCGGGGTTTCCTGCGTCAAGCCGAAGGCCGGTCTGTATCTGTTTCCCCGCCTTGATCCAGCGATTTACCCGATCGAAAACGATCAGCAGTTCATCCTGGAATTGCTGGAAACCGAAAAGGTGCTGGTGGTTCAGGGTACTGGATTTAATTGGATAAAACCCGACCATCTGCGTCTGGTGTTTTTGCCAAGCGTGGACGATCTGACGGATGCCTTCAAACGTATCGCCCGCTTTCTTGAACACTACCGGAAGCGGTATGGTACATGAAAATCATCGAGGTCTATTCCGACGATGGGTATGTGACCAATAGCGAGTGGTTGGCCCGTGCAGAGGGTGTGCACCGTCAGTTGCGTCCGTTGTTACCAGCTGACTACGAGGCAAAGATGAATAGAGTGTTGGCAAGGGCGCGTATGGCGATCGCGGTCGAAGGCGATGAAGTGTTGGGACTCGCAGTGTATCGTTGGCATGAAAACACTTTTGACGGTTTGAAGTTTTATGTCGACGATCTGGTGACCGATGAGGCGCGGCGATCCGAAGGTGTAGGTCATGCACTGATCGAGCATCTTGAAGATGTTGCGCGTAAATTGGATGCCAACGGTTTGGCGCTGGATTCGGGCACGCATCGCATGCAAGCGCACAAATTTTATTTTCGCGAAGGTTTTGTTATTTCCGCTTTTAACTTTAAGAAATCATTCTCATGAACCCAATCAATGTAGGACTACTCGGTATCGGCACCGTCGGTGGCGGCACTTTCACGGTATTGCAGCGCAATGCGGAAGAAATCACCCGGCGTGCCGGACGGCCGATCCGCATTGTGGCCGTTGCAGACAAAAATGTAGAGCTGGCAAAACAGGTTGCAGGCGGCGCCTGCCGCGTGACGGACGATGCCTTCTCGGTGGTGAACGACCCTGCCGTTGACATCGTCATCGAGCTGATCGGCGGCTATGGCGTGGCGAAGGAGCTGGTATTACAGGCCATTGCCAACGGCAAGCATGTGGTCACCGCCAACAAGGCGCTGCTGGCGACACACGGCAACGAAATCTTCAAGGCAGCGCAGGACAAGGGCGTGATGGTCGGCTTCGAAGCGGCGGTGGCGGGCGGCATTCCGATCATCAAGGCGGTACGCGAGGGGCTGACTGCCAACCGCATCGAGTGGATCGCCGGCATCATCAACGGCACCACCAATTTCATCCTGTCCGAGATGCGCGACAAGGGGCTGTCTTTCGACACCGTGCTGAAGGAAGCACAGCGTCTGGGCTATGCTGAAGCCGATCCGACCTTCGATATCGAAGGCGTGGACGCTGCGCACAAGATCACCCTGCTGGCCTCCCTTGCGTTCGGCATTCCGATTCAGTTCGACAAGGCCTATATCGAAGGCATCTCCAAGCTGGATGCGGTGGACATTAAATATGCCGAGCAACTGGGCTACCGCATCAAACTGCTGGGCATCACCAAACGTACGCCGGAGGGCATCGAATTGCGCGTGCATCCGACGCTGATTCCATCAAAACGCCTGATTGCCAACGTGGAAGGCGCGATGAACGCGGTGCTGGTACAGGCCGATGCAGTCGGCGCGACGCTGTATTACGGCAAGGGAGCGGGCGCCGAGCCGACCGCCAGTGCGGTGATCGCGGATCTGGTGGACATCACGCGCATGCACACGGCCGACCCTGAAAATCGCGTGCCGCACTTGGCGTTCCAGCCGGATGCGATGGTCGATCTGCCGATGCTGGCGATGGATGAAGTCACCACCAGCTACTATTTGCGCCTGCGAGTTGCGGACAAGACCGGCGTGCTGGCCGACATCACCCGCATTCTGGCGGACGAGCAGATTTCGATCGATGCCGTGATCCAGAAGGAACCCGCCGAGGGAGAAACCCAGACCGACCTGATTATGCTCACTCACCAGACGCGCGAGAAATGCATCAACGCGGCGATTGCCAAGATCGAAGCACTGAGCGTGGTGGTCGGTAAAGTGACCAGATTACGCATGGAAGAATTGGGAAAATAAGATGGATCGGCATCGGATTCTGTTCGATTCCCTGGAATGGCAGAACGGGATTTATGGTGCAAGGTCCAGGGTTTTTTTCGGCGGCGCAAAACAGCTCCGTCTGCTTGAATTCACTTCCGAATTCATCGAGCCTGAATGGTGCGAGAAAGGTCACATGGGCTTGGTAGTGCAAGGCGAACTCGAAATTGACTTTCAGGGGCATCTGGTGCGTTATCCGCAAGGTTCCGGAATTTTTATACCGGCAGGTTCGATTAACGCACATAAAGCTCGTTCGATTACGCCCAAGGTGCTGCTGTTTCTGGTTGAAGATATTTAACAAGCCGTGATTTCCTGTGGGAATGACGGCTACGAGAGAAAATGATGAAATACATCTCTACACGCGGCAATGCGCCCGCAAGAACATTTACCGAAATCCTGCTGGCGGGCTTAGCGCCGGATGGCGGGCTGTATCTGCCGGAGGAATATCCGAAAGTTAGTCGGACAGAGCTGGATGCATGGCGCAATCTGTCTTATGCCGATCTGGCGTTTGCGGTGCTGTCCAAGTTTGCCACCGACATTCCCGCGGAGGACCTGAAAGCGATCACGGCCAGGACCTACACTGCCGAGGTTTACAGCAACGGTCGCGCCGATAGCGATGCCAGTCAGATCACACCGCTGCGCACCCTGGTGCCGGGCGTACATATTCTGGAATTATCCAACGGCCCGACGCTGGCGTTCAAGGATATGGCGATGCAGTTGCTCGGCAACCTGTTCGAGTACGCGCTGGACAAGCAGCATCAGGAGCTCAACATTCTCGGTGCGACTTCGGGCGACACCGGATCGGCTGCCGAATACGCGATGCGCGGCAAGCGCGGCATTCGCGTGTTCATGCTGTCGCCCAACGGCAAGATGAGCGCTTTTCAGCGCGCACAGATGTATTCGCTGCAAGACCCGAATATCTACAACATCGCCATCAACGGCATGTTCGACGACGCGCAGGACATGGTGAAAGCGGTGTCCAACGATCATGCCTTCAAGGCGGCTCACAAGATCGGCACGGTCAATTCGATCAACTGGGGCCGTGTGTCGGCGCAGATCGTGTATTACTTCAAGGGTTACTTCGCGGCCACAAAATCGAACGACGAACAGGTGGCGTTCTCGGTGCCTTCGGGCAACTTCGGCAATATCTGCGCAGGGCACATCGCGCGCATGATGGGCTTGCCGATCGGTCAACTGATACTGGCTACCAATGAAAACGACGTGCTGGATGAGTTCTTCCGTACCGGCGTCTACCGTCCGCGCGGATCTGAACATACCTATCAGACCAGCAGCCCGTCGATGGATATTTCCAAGGCGTCCAACTTCGAGCGCTTCGTATATGACCTGGTCGGGCGCGACGGGGCCAAGGTTCGCGAATTCTGGAGTCGCGTGGA
>JAJXTL010000215.1 GCA_021783855.1 Pseudomonadota bacterium | reverse complement strand
GGGGGGGTCTGCAAGCGCAGCACGGTGACATTGCTGCTGTTTAATAACAAAACGATGCGTTGCGCCTTGCTTATTGTTTCAGATAAATTTGTCAACAGTTCAATGCCTTCACGCTCAACCCTGTTGCGGGCTGATACCAGCGCGTAGGGGCAAAGCCAGTGTGACGCACTGTCGGCAACGGATGCGAAAGGCAGTCTGATGTAGAGTGTGCTCAAAGAAGGTCGTTAAACTTATTAAAATAAAATTCAGGCACGCAAAATTAACCACACTATTCTAACATTTCTGGGATCAAGGTTCTTCCGGTTTTTGCATGGCGGTTTGCAATGCCGCGTCTTCGAAATCATCATTCAAATGGGATATGGACTTCTGCATTCAAGCCGTAGGCCTGGGCATTGCCGATGACAATACTTGAGCTGCGCGCACTTAGCGTGAAATATTTATGCACTATACCAATGCCTAGCGTCTTGAATTGCGTGTCGTAATCCAGTGATGTTTTCCAGTCTTCATTGATGCGGTAGCTTGTTCCTAATTGCGGGAACCAGTAACCCATCATCCAGCCTATTCCGGAAAACAAGTCGAAATCGCCTGCAGGGTAATTGAACTGCGCGTTCGCTTGGGCGGGAAGTTTCTGCACTATGGTCATGCGATTGATGCTGTTCATCCCGCTCAGTATTGGATTGAAATAAACATAACCCGCCGCATTCCGAGCGAGCGTTGCGCTGTTTGCGGTCTCCATGGTGTTGGGCATGTTGTGCCAGGTCATCTGGGAGAACAGATCGTTGACTGCCAGATCAAGGTGCGCGCCCTGAGTCCAGATAATTTTCGCACCCAGGTCGAGCGCGTAGCCGCTGCCTTCGGGCGTGCCAGGGCTGATGTAGGGATAGGTGGCGCGGCTGTTGCTGTCTGTCAATGTGGCATTGTAATTATAACCCGAGGCCGTCGAGGCGGCCGTGCCACTCGCATTGGCAAAGCGTGCTCGCGTGCCTTGCAGCAGTGAAATGCCGGCACCCAGAGACAACCCGGCATTGTCGTTCAATTTGAGATCGAATCCCTTGTCCAGCCGCAGGCCTTTTGCCATGAAGCCTTCCGCTTGCAGGTTGGCATTGAATGTTTGGCCCGCAGCCACGGACTGATGTTGCTTGTTGTAGTAAACCAGATCGACGAGGTCGCGGTTTGCCGCGATGATCTGCTCGCTGCGGTAGATGCCGGCCAGCCGCCAGCTGTCATAGGTGATGCCGGCTTCTGCGCGTGCCATGCCGATGGCCAGATTGGTGCCGTCACGCGGAGAATAGGATTGTCCCCAGTTGCCGTCAAAGTTCTTTGCCGCGACAAAATCCGTCGCCATCAGCTCATATGCGGAAGTGTATGCGCTCCATCCCTGTTTTCCGGCCATATCTGCAGGGTTGGAAAGCTCGAGCAGGTCAGCATGTGCAGTGCTGCCGAAAACCATGCTTGCCAGCAGGCTGATACCATATTTTTTCATGATCGAATCCCGAAAAAAAACCGGCATGTCACATGCCGGCTTTGAAAAGACAAGATTTCAGCCTTGATTTTACAGCGAGATGACGCTGCCATCGTCAAAGCTGACGACCTTGGGCGATATAGTGCCGATCTGATTTGCCGGATTCGTTGGGTCGCCGGAGTATACCTTGCCACCTGTACCTTTGGTGTAAACAACCGTCACGCCATTCGATGTTGCTGTTATCGTGGTCGGTGTTGACCCATTTTGTGAAATGGTCACAGTATTATTGCTGGGGTCGGTATAGGTGAAGCTGAGTCCTCTTTCTCCGTAGACAGTTTCATCGTCAGTCAGGTTGACGGTATAGGTCATAACCGGCGATGCGGTGAAATTGACCAGGCTGCCTGCAAAGCCAAAGGTGTGCTTTGGAAAGTTCGATGTCGAGAGAGGTAGCGTGCCGTTGAATGCACTCAGATCCGTTGTTTCAGTCAGCGTTCCTGTGATGAATGGGCTGGCAGAATGAGTTGCATCGGTAATGCTGCCGGTAAAGCTGACACTGCCGGGTTTGACATACTGACCGCTTAGATCGGATACAAAGTTTGTTATCGCAAGCGTGCCGGCAAACGAATAAGCGGGCGCTACAGCGTTAACCACAATATTTGCCGAAACCGGTTGGGAAGGTGCCGTTGACGTGGGTGTTGTGCCTATGAGTTGCGAACCAGCTCCGAACGACAGTGTGAGCAAATGGGCATTGCTTGCATCCAGATTCACCACATTGCCAGTCAGGGCCAATATCGTGTTGGCGCCATTAATGCTTTCCGTGCCGCCAAGGTTGGTTATTGTCGAAGATACCGCTGTCAGATCCAGGCCTGCGACAGTGCCGGTAAACCCAAGCACGAGATTATTTGTGTTAGTGCTGCCCGAGCTTGTCACGGTTCCGGCATATGCAGAGCCTAAAAGAGCTAGTGATGATGCATTCTGAAGCTGGTCGCTCCAGCCCAGGGTGCCCGTACCAGTAGGAGTAAAGGTTGTCTGGTGAATTGTGACAGCTCCAGTTGCTGGATTGGATAGCCATCCCCAGTTGCAGGTAACATGGGTTGGGTTGGTTTGAGCAATAGAGCACATGCCGCCGCCTTTGCTGTTGTAATAGGCAAATCCATTCTGATATTGCAATGTGGCATAATTTTGCATCAGGTAACGGGCATGGCTGGCCGAGGCTACAAATGCCTCAACGTTGTTTACCGTGCGCCCCAGCCCCTGAAAGCTGCTGGTTCTCATTGCACTCACCTCAGTGTCGACGAATCCTGTGTTGCTTGAATTGCTGAGCAGTACAAGATTTGTGCGCAGGTTGGTGAAAAGCGTTTTTGCAGCGGCAATCCCGGGTGTGGTTGTCGTGACAGGGATAGGCGTGGACCCGAGAGAAGGAGGGGCGGGAAGAGGTGGCGCAGATCCCGCGATAGTCTGTGCTTCTGTGTTAGGGTCATCTGTTGAGTTCTGGGCGTCGGATATGTCATGATTTAGAATATCAGCAGGCGCTGATCCCGGTGATACTGGCGCGATAGTGGCAGTACCTGTACTAATGGTGATGGTTGATGTAGCTGCGGTATCCAGTTCCTGCAATGCCTGCAAGATTGCTGCACTGGTATTGGTGGAGCTTGGATTTGCCAGAACAAGGCTATTCGCATGAGCGGATATCGCCGTTAGCAGAGCGGAAAGTTTTTTCACTTCAATGTCGCCGCTGGCAGCGGCAGCAGTCGGCGTCATCGGTTTTGCATTGTATAGCTGGTCGTCTCCGCCCAGGGCGGATGCAATCACAGCATTGATCGCGGCACCCACGTTGGTCGCATTGGGGCTTGTGCCGCTATTATTGATGACCGAGGCCGCCATGTCGGTGAATGGCGTGATGTTTGTTGTCAATGTGGCTCCAGGATTGGCAATGTAGGCGCTCATCTTGAATGTCGATGGCAGCGGGACTGTGTTGCCCGTTGCCTCGTCGAGCATGTTGGCGCCCGCTTTAGGCGTCAGCACGACTTCAACAGGAAGTGAGCAGGCAGCCGACGGGGTGATGCTGTAATTGCCGTTTGCATCGGTAGTGGCAGTTCCCAGCACGACTTGTGGACTGGCCTTGCTGCCGCCGCAATAAGCGGTAACCGTCGCACCGCTGATGATACCCTTGGACGCTATCCCGGTAAGGGGAACGGAGCTTAAGGAAGACGTTGCCGCTGATCCGCCGCCTCCCCCGCAGGCTGTCAAAAGCCCGGCAAGCATGGTCATGCTGAAAGTTGCGGCGCTTTTGCCGGCAAGTTTATATTTGGTTTTCATGATGTTCTCCCGATAGTGATAGTTTTAATGATTAAACTTTTAAATCTATTGCGCAAGGTTGCAGTTGTCTATGTGAGTATCAGTTTATCTTTGAATTCTTTATGAAGTAAGCTTATTCCTGCGGCTGGAGTAAAATTACCCATTTCCATTATATGGTAAATTTGGCGCTGAAGCACAACGCTTTTAAGAAAATTTAACTGTGCTTTCTTGGCAGCTAAATCGGGAGGAAGAAGGCAAACGCAGGGCCGGATGATCCTATGGCGCTGACTCCAAATATTCTGAAGTTGCATAATTCCAACGCGTTGCGTAGTATCCGTTGTATCGAGTGAATTTGTTAGTGTTTCTCATGCATATGGAAAGAAATATCCTTTGCCCTTATCGCATCCTATGGCCGACTCTTCAGGCGTTGCGAAATATCCCTGTTTAAATTTTTATGCAAAATACCCAGCTCTCTTTCATGTGCAGATCGCATCCCGACAATAGGTCGCGGGGTTTTACGCTTATCGAAATCATGGTGGTAGTGGTCATCATGGGCATCATGGCCGCGCTGATTGTTCCCAAGCTGATGGGACGCACTGAAGATGCGAGAATTATCGCGGCCAAACAGGATATTGCGACCCTGATGCAGGCGCTTAAACTCTACAATCTCGACAATCACCGGTATCCGACCACGGAGCAGGGTTTGCAGGCACTG
>JAJXTL010000046.1 GCA_021783855.1 Pseudomonadota bacterium | reverse complement strand
CACCGATATTCCCGGTTTGTCGCCTTGGACGAAAGCTAATTGGAATGCCTGGCTCGCCGAATCTCAGAGACTTTTAAACGAATTGACTTTGCTGAATGCCGCTGGCAAGGTCAAAGAGCGAAATGAACTCATCGACGCGCACAGCGCCCACTGGGGTGAACTTAAGCCATGGTTATTGGCTTTGTCTGCCGGGAAATGCTGGTTTTCGGAAGCTCGTGAACTCTTTTCGCACTACGATGTTGAGCATTTTCGACCAAAGAAGGAAGCCAAGACACACAATGCCACAGTGCGCGATGGCTATTGGTGGCTGGCTTTCGACTACATGAACTTCCGAGTTTGCGGGAACGTTGGAAATCGTAAAAAGGGTGGCTGGTTTCCGCTCAAGGACGGATCACTTTGCTCGACACATGTGCAGCCGTGCGAAGAATCAGAAACAAATTATCTGCTTGACCCAATCGATGACGACGATGTGGATCTGATTGCCTTTGATGAAGAAGGCAAGGTTATTCCCATGCCAGGCATTTCAGACTGGAATCAACAGCGTGTTAATGAAACAGTTAAACGCCTCAAACTCAACGAACACGTACCATTGTCAGAAGCCCGTCGTAAGGTGTGGCAGCAAGTTGATAAATTAATTGAAGATTTTTCGTCAGCGAAGGCTCGCTGTTGCTTAGGCAATAATCCAGCTGCCAAGGCAAAACTGAGTCAGGTACGTGCCCGCATTCGCGAGATGACAAAACCTACTGCCGAGCTGTCTGCTGTTGCCAAGTGGTGCGTGCTGTTTCGCAATGACCCGTTGCTGGCAAAGCTGGTCGGTTGAACAATATGGCACATTTTTCTAACCGAAATGGCGCAAGCGCCGCCCCTGAACATGAAAATGCATGCGCCAGTCGGTTTTCCTCACCCAAACCCTCTCCCGGAGGGAGAGGGGACAGACGACTCGCTTCGCGACTTTCACGGTAACGGGATGACTTGCTAATATGGCCAAGAAGAAAAAACTCATCGTCATGGTATCTTCAAGCGTTTACGGTATTGAGGAACTGCTGGAGCGCATTTATGCCATATTGACTCGTTTTGGCTATGAGGTCTGGATGTCGCACAAAGGCACTGTGCCCGTGATTTCCACCAGGAGCGCATTCGAAAACTGCCTGCACGCCGTTGAAAATTGTGATCTGTTTCTGAGTTTGATCACTACGTATTACGGTTCTGGAAAGGAGGATCAGGATGCGCGATCTATTACGCACGAAGAATTGCTGAAGGCCATTGCACTGAACAAGCCGCGCTGGATTTTTCGCACATGACCGAAAAAGAGACTCCGATTGAGAAACAGCCCATCACCGTAACTGAAGGCGCTGAAGCGCCATTTCTCCTTTACGCAGGCGATGACGAGAAAGTCCATGTTCGCGTGCTCATCCATGCCGAAACCCTGTGGCTGCCCCAGCGACAGATGGCAGAATTGTTCCAGACCACCCCGGACAATATCGGTCTGCACCTCAGGAATATTTACGCCGAGGGCGAACTGGCGGAAATAGCAACTGCCGAGGATTTCTCGGTAGTTCAAAATGAAGGCGGGCGGGCCGTCCGGCGTACTCTCAATCACTACAGCCTCGACGCCATTATCGCCAAGAATTACTTGTCCGAGCCAGAGATCAAGCGGCTGGAGCGCACCATTGCCGGTTTTTTTGACTACATTGAAAACATCATTGAAAACCGCGTCCAGATGAGCATGGTCGATATGGCAGCCAGCGTGGACAAATTCCTGAGCTTCAATGAGTACGAGGTGCTGACCCATAAGGGCAATATCAGCAAGATGCGGGCCGACCAGAAGGCGCTTGCCGAATATGCGGAATTTAACCGAACGCAGAAAATCGAGTCGGATTTTGATCGGGTACTAAAGGCGACAAAGGCACTTGGACAAAATGAGGTGAAGGTTGAAAGCAGGAAGCGCAAGACGAAAACAGATTGACTACGTCAGTCGTCGAGTAAAGCTACCTCAGTTCCTGGTGTCGAGTATAAGCAGGCACTCCCGGCACTATTTTGACCCAGGCCTTGGCTGTTTGCAATGGCCGAGGAGTTGAATTCGCGGCGTCCAAAACGTCTCGGGAATTGTACGTTGTGTGCATACGACTCCAGGTGGCTTAACGATCGATTTGCAGTTTGCCGCACCATTGTTGGCCTGTACATGCCAGAAGTTATGCGAAGGCTTGGCTGTACTTTTTGGTTATGTCAGAATAGTAAAACAATCTCGTCTCTTGACATGTTTTTTTAAACGGTTATTCTTTGTTCTAGAATCTAGAATAAAGGTGCGAGCAATGACGATACTTAAACCGCAGGATGTCCTGGTTATGCTTAAGCTGGTGACAATTGGCCAGAAGCCATGGTCCTATGCCTGGCTGGCAGTCAGATTGGGTATGAGTCCGTCGCAGCTTCATTCAGCAGTACAGCGTGCGCTGGCAGCGCAACTCGCCGTCAAGAATGGGGGTGTCATCACGCCTCACATCCGCAACCTTGAGGAGTTCCTGGTGCATGGACTCCGCTTTGTGTTTGTACCGGAGCTGGGGCGCCCAACAAGAGGGATGCCCACCTCTTACGCAGCTTCTCCGCTGGACCAGTTTTTTGTAGAGTCTGCCGAGCTTTCGCCTGTTTGGCCAGACCCTGAAGGGACGGCACGTGGTGTATCTTTCTCGCCGTTATACAAACTGGCTCCGCAGGCAGCGCGCGCAGATCATGCATTGTATGAATTGCTGACTCTGGTTGATGCCATTCGCGGCGGACGGGCACGTGAGCGGGAGTTGGCGGTCAAGGAGCTAAAGAATAGGCTGGCTCAGTATGCGTAGAGCGACAAACCCCAATCTTGAAATCATGGAAATTGCTGCTGCTCGCCTTGGTAACTTGAGCGATGAACTGGTATTTCTTGGCGGATGTGCGACAGGGTTGTTGTTGACGGATCCGCTGGCACCACCCATTCGTGCCACGAAAGACGTGGATGTCATATCTGAACTGGCTTCTCTGGTGGAATATCACCGTTTGTCGAGCCGCCTGCGAGAACTGGGATTCAGTGAAGACCAAAGCGAAGACGCGCCGATATGCCGCTGGCGAGGCGGCGGTATTTTACTGGATGTGATGCCGACACATCCGGAGATTCTGGGCTTTGGTAATGACTGGTACCAGCCAGCCTTTGCTGCGGCAGTATGGAAAGCATTACCTTCCGGAAAAAAGATACGCATTGTTTCGGCGCCATATTTTCTGGCGACCAAACTCGCGGCGTTTGATGGTCGAGGGCGGGGCGACTATATGCTCAGTCACGATATGGAAGATATTGTGGCCGTACTGGATGGTCGTCCGGAAATCGCGAAAGAAGTTCTTCATTGCGACTCAGGATTGAAAGTGCATCTGCAGACACGCATGGTTGGATTGCTGAAAGACGACAGATTTATGGAAGCGTTGCCAGGACACATGCCGGGTGATCCTGCCAGCCAGGCACGTGTTTCGATTATTGTTAAACGCCTCAAGGCGATAGCTGGCAACGGGTAAATAAGCCACACTGCAGTACGCCGCATTTAACGTGACAACATGATTATTCACTGCTCGCAAAAACTCGCTGCCAAACTGGCTGGTGTGTCACCGGCACCGCTTGATGAAACCAGCCCGCTTGGGAGCTGGCACGGGCATCTTTTTACGCTCGACAGAAGGCAATGCGTGTTGTTTTGCCATGATGAGACACGCTATACGCTGTTTTTTTCAGGATTGCGCAAAGAGCATTTTGCCGATATGGAAAAATGGTTCCGGCCGCTCTTTATGTCCACGCTTGCAGCTTCTGGGTGCACGGATTCGCAGATCAAAAAGGCCGAGCTTGTCATCGGGCCGGCTCGTTTTGATACGGCAATCAATCGTTCGGTGCAGGGCTCGTTGCGTATAGCGAAACAGGATCTCGAAGCGTGGGTTGCGCGCGTTTCCAACGTCATGGAATTGGATCCGGTTGTAATGTCCCGCGACCTCAACCAACGGCCTGTAACGATACACGGGAAAGCGCTTTGGACGGAAGAAGCAATGCTCAAGATGCTGAGAGCAGTATGCGATGATCCGCAGAAAAACTAGAAACTATCGGACAAATGAGGGGCCGCAGGAAATCAATTCGCACGAGATTTTGCAGCGCCAGATGACGGAGCAATGCGGGTAGCGTGGCGGTTTACAGCGTGTTCTGCCTAACAATAATGCTACGCAAGCCATGCTGTCATTGGCTTTGCGCCTGCCAGAAGTTATGCAAAGGTTTAGCGTTCGGGCGTTGGACGGCGCTGCAGCGTACCGGACAAGCTGTCCCGACTGTCCCGACCAGTCCCGACTGTTTTTAACATGATTCTGAAGCCATACCGCATCAGGCGGCTGAATTTGTCCGCAGTGGAATCACTTGCGCCCCTGCTTTCAGGGTGTCCAGGCGTTGCGCCCAGCCAGGGGAAAATGGTGCCGGACGTCAGTTTGGTTTCCGCCGTCTCAATTGATCTGAAGTATGCACTTGTTCGGTTGGGTTTTTCGCTGTTTCTCAGGTCGCGTCTGTTGCGGACGCGGACTCAATTCCCGTGTTGTCGTAACGCAGCAAAACAAAAAGCCCACCGCAAGGGTGAGCTTTTTGCGGGAATTGGTCATCCTGACCAGCCAACGCGCCTGCATGCGCGTTGGCGCTATGAGCTACAAATAACACGCAGGTGTTATTTGCCAAACGCTCATAGCCCCGCGCCCGACCGGACGCGGATTCAATTCCGCCCTGTTTCGACACAACAAACACAAACGACACCGCAAGGGTGTCGTTTGTATTTGTTGGTGGAGACGGCGGGAATTGAACCCGCGTCCGCAAGTACTCTACAGGCAGTTCTACATACTTAGCCATGTTATTTGATTTAATCCCGGACACGCCAACTGGCGGGCTGGTACGGGACTAGTTACCTTAGTTTTAGCTTCGTACAAAGTAACCCTGCACGACACGATTCTGTGTAATTTACCTCACTCATCTCAGTCTTGCGACTTTGAGCCACTCCACAGACAGCATGGTGTGAGGTCTAGCCGACTAAGCGGCTAAAGCGTAGTTTTCGTCGTTTGCGACTAGTTTTTTCCAGCTGATTTACGAGGTTGCGGGTCCTCGGTATGCCCTACTCTGCTTTGCAACCCACGTCGAAGCCATGTCGTCCCCGGTTTCGAAGCTTGCTGATTGTAACACGCATCAGACGGGAATCAGGTCGAGAAGTTCAATGGGATGGCTGATTATGGCGTGTGGGCCCCATTCGTTGAGTTGCGCATCCGCGCCGATGTAGCCGTAACGCGCAATGACGCCGCGCATCAGTGCCGCGTTGGCGGCCTGCATGTCGCGCAGATCGTCGCCCAGATAGAGGCAGTTTTCAGGGGTGACGCCGATGATCTCGCAGGCTTTGAGCATCGGTTCGGGATGCGGTTTCGCGTGGGCGCAGGTGTCGCCACTTATAAGACACGCAGCGCGATCCGCGTAACCCAGCGCCTGCATCAGGGGGAGCGTATAGATGTGCGGTTTGTTGGTGACGATGCCCCATTTGATACCGCGCTGTTCCAGCTCAGTCACTAACTGAGCCATTCCCTCAAACAATTTGGTGTTTACGCAGATGTTGTTGGCATAATGATCGAGAAAAATGTCGCGTAATTCGTCGTAACCCGGCGCATCCGGTGTGACGTTCATGCCTGTTTTGAGTAGCCCTGCCGAGCCATGAGAGGCCTGCGGGCGCAACACTTCCAGCGGCAACGGAGGCAGATTTCGCGATGCCCTTGTGTGATTCAGGGCTGCGGCAAGATCCGGTGCAGTGTCGGCGAATGTCCCGTCAAGGTCGAACAGAACGGCTTGAACAAAATCCGTTCGCCCTGAGCGTATCGAAGGGTGAACGTTCATGCTTCGACAGGCTCAGCACGAACGGTGATTTTTGATGCCTGATTGATCTTGCCATCGTCCAATGAAGAACATGTCGGTACGAGGAAATTACTCACGTCGGCAGGCAACCATGTAATTTACGCTGGTATCCTTGCCCAGTGAATAAATTCTGGATATCGGGTTGTAGCTCATGCCGGTCAGGTCGGCAACCGTCAATCCGGCATTGCGGCAGGATTGCGCGAGTTCAGAAGGTTTCAGGAATTTGGCATAGTCATGGGTGCCGCGCGGCAGCATGTTCAGCACGTATTCTGCGCCCAGTATGGCGAACAGATAGGATTTTGGATTGCGGTTGAGCGTCGAGAAAAACACCCGGCCGCCCGGTTTGACCAGCGCAGCACATGAGGCGATGACGCTGTCAGGGTCCGGCACGTGTTCGAGCATTTCCATGCAGGTGACGATGTCGAAGGTATCCGGGTATCCGGCTGCCATGTCTTCCACGGCGATTTTGCGATAGTCGACTTGTTTGCCGCTTTCGAGCAAGTGCAGCCTGGCAACTTGCAGCGCCTTGTCGGAGAGGTCGATGCCGGTGACGTTGGCATTCAATCCTGCCATGCTCTCGGACAGAATGCCGCCACCGCAGCCGACATCCAGCACGGTCTTGCCGGCAAGTCCGGCCTGCCTGTCGATATAGTTCAGGCGCAACGGGTTAATCTCGTGCAGCGGCTTGAATTCGCTGTTCGGATCCCACCATTTGTGGGCCAGTTGGGAGAATTTTTCGATTTCGACGGGATCTGCGTTGCTCATGGCGGGTGCGTGATTGGGTTGCTGGAGTGTGACTGTAGCAAAACTTGCCGGAAGAACCAAGTTGTCCTGTTGCTTGCCGTTGGCGGCGTCTGTAATGGCTGGATGGATAATGACTGTCTGTGGTAAACTCGCTAGCTGTTTTTTGGGCTAAATACTACACAATGGAACAATTCGCTAAAGAAACCCTGCCGGTCAGCCTGGAAGAAGAAATGCGCAAGTCCTACCTGGACTATGCGATGAGCGTGATCGTCGGGCGCGCGCTGCCGGATGTGCGCGACGGCTTGAAGCCCGTGCACCGTCGCGTGCTGTTTGCGATGCACGAGCTGTCGAACGACTGGAATAAAGCTTACAAGAAATCGGCGCGTATCGTCGGTGACGTGATCGGTAAATATCACCCGCATGGCGATACCGCTGTGTATGACACCATCGTCCGCATGGCACAGCCGTTTTCGCTGCGCTACATGCTGGTGGACGGGCAGGGTAACTTCGGTTCGGTGGACGGCGATAATGCGGCGGCGATGCGTTACACCGAAATACGCATGGCGAGGATCGCGCATGAATTGCTGGCCGATCTGGACAAGGAAACGGTGGATTTCGGGCCGAACTACGACGGTTCCGAACACGAGCCGCTGGTGTTTCCGGCGCGCTTCCCGAATCTGCTGGTCAACGGTTCTTCCGGCATCGCGGTGGGCATGGCGACCAATATTCCGCCGCACAACATGACCGAAGTGATCGATGCGTGTCTCGCGCTGCTGCAAAATCCTGAGATGGATATCGAGGAACTGATCGAATATGTGCCTGCGCCCGATTTTCCTACCGCCGGTTTCATCTACGGTCTGGCGGGCGTGAAGGAAGGCTATCGCACCGGGCGCGGTCGCGTGATCATGCGTGCGCGCTGCCACTTCGAGGATATCGGTAAGGGTGAGCGTCAGGCGATTATCATCGACGAGCTGCCCTATCAGGTGAACAAGGCGAATCTGCTGATGAAAATCGGCGAGATGGTGCGCGAGAAACGCCTGGAAGGAATTTCCGAAATCCGCGACGAGTCGGATAAGTCGGGGATGCGTGCGGTGATTGAGCTCAAGCGCGGCGAGAATGCCGAAGTGCTGCTCAATAAGCTGTACAAAGACACGCAGATGCAGGACAGCTTCGGCATCAATATGGTCGCCATCGTGGATGGGCAGCCCCGTTTGCTGAATTTGAAGCAGGTGATGGATGCGTTTCTGCGTCATCGCCGCGAAGTGGTCACGCGCCGCACCATTTTTGAACTGCGTAAAGCCCGCGAACGCGGCCATGTGCTGGAAGGCCTGGCGGTAGCCTTGTCCAACGTGGACGAGATCATCGCGTTGATCAAGGCGGCAGCGGCGCCGAGCGACGCCAAGCGCGAACTGATGGCGCGCAACTGGCGCTCATCCCTGGTGGAAGAAATGTTGAGCCGGGTCAGCGATGCGTCGCGTCCGGATGGTCTGGCGCCGCAGTTCGGCCTGATCGATAAAGACGGTGTGCGCTGCTACTATCTGTCCGATGCACAGGCACAGGCGATACTGGAACTGCGTCTGCAACGCCTGACCGGCATGGAGCAGGACAAGATCATCGGCGAATACCGCGAGGTGATGGACAAGATTGCCGATCTGCTCGATATACTGGCTACGCCGGAACGCGTAACGACCATCATCGGCGATGAGCTGGCTGCCGTGAAGCTGCAGTTCGGCGATAAGCGCCGCAGCGAGATCGTCACGCACACGCATGACATGAGCATGGAAGATCTGATCCCGCCCGAAGACGTGGTGGTGACGCTGTCGCACGGCGGCTACATGAAGGCGCAGAAGATGGACGAATACCGTGCGCAGAAGCGCGGCGGACGCGGACGTCAGGCGACCAGAAACAAGGATGATGATTTCATCGACAATCTGTTTGTCGCCAATACGCACAATTTCATCCTGTGCTTCTCCAACAAGGGGCGCGTTTACTGGATGAAGGTATACGACGTGCCGCAGGGAAGTCCGACTGCGCGCGGCAAGCCGATCATCAATCTGTTGCCGCTGGAAGACGGCGAAAAGATCAACGCGATATTGCCGGTCACCGAGTTTACCGAAGATAAATATGTGTTCTTTGCGACGGCCAACGGTACGGTGAAGAAGACCTCACTGACCGATTTCTCGCGCCCGATGAAGCGCGGTATCATTGCGATCAATCTGGATGAAGACGATTATCTGATCGGCGTGGCGATCACCGACGGAAAACACGACGTGATGCTGTTCTCCAATGCGGGCAAGGCGGTGCGTTTCGATGAAGACGATGTGCGCGAAACCGGACGTGCATCGCGCGGGGTGCGCGGCATGAAGCTGGGAACGGGTCAACAGGTGATTTCCCTGCTGGTGGCAGAGAACGAGCAGCAAAGCGTGCTGACTGCAACCGAAAACGGTTATGGCAAGCGCAGCCCGGTGAGTGAGTACACCCGTCACGGACGCGGCACGCAAGGCATGATCGCGATTCAGACATCCGAGCGTAACGGTCGTGTGGTTGCCGCGACGCTGGTGAATCCGGAAGACGAAATCATGCTGATCGGCACCAACGGTGTGTTGATCCGCACCCGCGTCAACGAGATACGCGAGATGGGTCGTACCGCACAAGGGGTTACGCTGATGAATCTGGAGAAGGGCGAAAAGCTGGCGGGTCTGAGCCGTATTGCCGAGCCTGCTGAAGAAGAAGGCATGGGCCTGAGCGAAGAAGATCAGGATCCGGGTGTTGAAGGGCAGGATCAGGAAGACAGGAATGACGATTGAGGAATAAAGCAGGACTGAGGATTGAGGACTGAGTCAAAAACAGAGCAGTGGTTTTTCTCAATCCACAATCCTCGATCCTGATGACTATAACTTGGGAGAGCAGGCAATGACCATCTACAACTTCAGCGCAGGCCCGGCAGTGTTGCCGAAAGAAGTGTTACAGCAGGCACAGGCGGAACTCATCGACTGGCAGGGCAGCGGTATGTCGGTGATGGAGATGTCGCATCGCGGTAAAGAATTCATGGGCATCGCTGCGCAGGCTGAAGCCGATCTGCGCGAGTTGATGGGAATTCCGACCAATTACAAGGTGCTGTTTTTGCAGGGCGGCGCCAGCATGCAGTTCGCGATGATTCCGATGAATTTGCTGCGCGGCAAGACTTCTGCGGATTATCTCAATACCGGGGAATGGTCCAAGAAGGCCATATCGGAAGCGAAGAAATTCGCTGCTGTGAACGTGGTGGCTACCAGCGCGGATAAAAACTTCTCCTACGTGCCGGATTTCGCCACATGGCAGTGCGACAAGGATGCCGCTTATCTGCATATCACGCCGAATGAAACCATCGGTGGCGTGGAGTTTGACTGGTTGCCCGAAACGGGCAGTGTACCGTTGGTGGCGGATATGTCCTCGACCATTTTGTCGCGTCCGGTCGATGTGTCGAAATACGGTCTGATTTATGCGGGTGCGCAGAAGAACATCGGACCTGCGGGATTGACCATCGTGATCGTGCGTGAGGATCTGATCGGGCAGGTGGTCGCCGGTACGCCGACCATGCTCGACTACAAGACGCATGCGGACAACGATTCGATGTACAACACGCCGCCAACCTATGGCATCTATATCGCAGGGCTGGTGTTCCAGATGCTCAAGAATAAGGGCGGCATCCAAGCGATGGAGAAAACCAATATCGCCAAGGCCGAGTTGTTATACGCTGCAATCGATGGCAGCGGCGGTTTCTATAACTGCCCGGTGGCAAGGTCCAACCGTTCGCGGATGAATGTGCCGTTCACCTTGCAGGATGCTCAGCTTGATGGCGCTTTCGTCAAGCAGGCCGATGCCAGAGGTCTGTTGCAACTCAAAGGGCATCGTTCGGTAGGCGGCATGCGCGCGTCGATCTACAATGCCATGCCTTTGGCAGGCGTCGAGGCGCTGGTGGCATTCATGGGTGAATTTGCCCGGGCAAACGCTTAACACGCCATGGTTAACCCATACCGCATCCTCACGCTGAACAAGATATCAAGTCAGGGTCTTAAACGCTTTCCGGCGGGAAGCTATCTGGTGTCGGCAGAGATGACCGAGCCTGACGCGATACTGGTGCGCTCGCAGGTCATGCACGATATGGAGATTCCGGTCAGCGTGAAAGCCATTGCGCGCGCCGGGGCCGGCACCAATAACGTGCCTGTCGCGAAGATGTCGGCGCGCGGTATTCCCGTGTTCAATGCGGCGGGCGCGAACGCCAATGCGGTCAAGGAACTGGTGGTGGCCGGCATGCTGCTGGCGGCGCGCAATATCGTGCCGGCGCTGCAATTCGTCGCTGGTCTGTCGGGCGACGATGCGGCGCTGCATAAACAGGTCGAGGATGGCAAGAAGCAGTTTGCGGGCATCGAGTTGAGCGGGCGTACCCTCGGTATTGTCGGGTTGGGGGCGGTTGGTCGATTGGTGGCGGACACCGCGCTGAAGCTGGGCATGCGCGTCTACGGGTTTGATCCTGAAATCACCGTGGAAGGCGCGTGGAGCCTGTCTTCACAGGTTAAAAAAGCGCAAAGCATAGAGGAGTTGTTAAAGCACAGCGATTTTGTCACGCTGCATGTGCCGTTGCTGGACGCGACGCGCCATCTGATTAATATGCAGCGCGTAGAGGTGATGAAGCCGGGAGCGGTGCTGCTGAACTTTTCGCGCGATGCGATCGTGGACAGCGATGCGGTGCTGACAGGATTGGCGGGCAAACATCTGCGCAGCTATGTGTGTGATTTTCCGGCGCAGCAATTGCAGGGGCAGCCGAACGTGCTGGCACTGCCGCATCTGGGCGCTTCCACCGAAGAGGCGGAGGAGAACTGTGCGGTGATGGTGGTGGATCAGGTGCGCGAATACCTGGAACACGGCAACATCACCCATACGGTGAATTTCCCGACCCTTGTGATGCCGCGTGAGTCGGCATATCGCCTGGGCGTAGCCAACGCCAACGTGCCGAATATGCTGGGACAGATATCCGGCACGCTGGCCCATGCGGGCATCAATATACATACCATGATGAACAAGTCGCGCGGCGAGATGGCCTACACGCTGGTGGATACCGACTCGGCCGTGCCGGATCAATTGATCGCGCAAATATCCAACATACCCGGCGTGCTGATGGTGCGTAACCTGCCTTTAGCGGAAGTGCAATGAGTGAAAAACTGAAACAGTGTCGTGAACAAATTAACAGTCTGGATGATGAGCTGCTGAAACTGGTCAATCAGCGCGCTGTCATTGCGCAGCAGATCGGCCATCTCAAGGAATGCGAAAAACTGCTGCACGGGCAACCGGACAGCGTGGTGCTGCGACCCGAGCGCGAAGCGCAGGTCTTGCGGCGTCTGCAAGCCGCCAATCCGGGTCCGTTGAGCAATGAAGCAATCGCCGCGCTGTTTACCGAGGTGATGTCGCAGTGTCGTGCGCTGGAAGCGCCGATGTCGGTTGCCTATCTCGGCCCTGAAGGTACCTTTACCGAAGCGGCTGCCTTGAAGCGTTTCGGCAGTGCGGTGGAGGGGCAGTCCTGCGCAACCATAGACGACGTGTTTCGTGCGGTGGAAAGCGGCGCTGCGCAATACGGCGTGGTGCCGGTGGAAAATTCCACCGAAGGCGCGGTGGGTCGCACGCTGGATCTGTTGTTGCAAAGCGGGCTGCAGGTGTGCGGCGAGGTGATGCTGGCGATACATCAGTGTCTGCTTTCCACGCACTGCGATGTGAGTGACATTCAGACGGTCTATTCGCATCCTCAATCCCTGGGGCAATGTCAGGGATGGTTGAATGTGAATCTGCCGCAAGCGGCGCGCATACCTGTATCGAGCAACGCGGAAGCTGCGCGACTGGCCGCAGAACATCAGGGGAGTGCTGCGATTGCCGGCAGTCAGGCGGCGCTTCATTTCAAATTGCAGCTGTGTGTGGAAAACATCGAGGACGATGCGAGAAATACCACGCGTTTTCTGGTGCTGGGCAAACAGCAGGTCGCGCCATCCGGCTGTGACAAGACTTCGCTGGTACTGGCAGCCGTGAATAGACCCGGTGCGGTGCATGAGCTGCTGAGCTCTCTGGCGAAGCGCGGCGTGAGCTTGACCAAGTTCGAGTCGCGTCCATCGCGTTCCGGCTTGTGGGAATATATGTTTTACGTGGATATCGAAGGCCATCAGGCCGATGCCGAGGTTGCGGCCGCATTGGCCGAGTTGCGGCAGGCTGCCGCGTTCATGAAGATTTTAGGTTCATATCCGGTCGCGGTTTGAGCGATTTACAGGGTAGGAATGTTTTTTGGATTTTTGCATAATTTTTGGTGGTTGTTGAAATGAATTATACTGAACTGGCGCCGGGCTATATACGCGCGATAGCGCCCTACCAGCCCGGCAAGCCGATCTCCGAGCTGGAACGGGAACTGGGCATCACCGACATCGTCAAGCTGGCCTCGAACGAGAACCCGCTGGGAGCGAGTCCCAGGGCGATTGCCGCAGCGCATGACGCGTTGAATGAGATCAGCCTGTATCCCGATGGCAACGGCTATGCCTTGAAAGCCGCACTGGCCGGGCGTTATGGCGTATCTATCGAACAGGTTTTTCTGGGCAATGGTTCCAACGACTTGCTGGAGCTGGCGGCGCGCGCCTTTTTGACGGTGGGCGATAAAGCAGTTTACTCTGATCACGCGTTTGCGGTCTATCCGCTGGCGACGCAGGCGGTGGGGGCTGTCGGCATCAGTGTGGCTGCTGTTGACTTCGGACATGATCTGGAGGCGATGCGGCAGGCAGCGGTGGAACAGGGTGCCAAGCTGATTTATATCGCCAACCCCAACAATCCGACCGGCACGTTTTTATCGGGCGATGCACTGCATGGATTTTTGCGCGCCTTGCCGGACAATATACTGGTGGTGCTGGACGAAGCTTACAACGAATATCTGCCGGAGGACTGCCGTTACGACAGCGTGAGCTGGCTTGCCGAATTTCGCAATCTGATTGTTTCGCGCACCTTCTCCAAGGCTTACGGTCTGGCGTCCTTGCGCGTCGGTTATGCACTGGGCGATACACAAGTGATGGACATGATCAATCGCGTGCGGCAGCCGTTCAACGTCAACAGTATGGCGCAGGCCGCAGCCAAGGCTGCGCTGGAAGACGTTGATTTTGTTAAGAAAACATTTGATATGAATATGCGCGGCATGGTGCAGTTGACCGAGGGTTTGCGTGAGATGGGGCTGAGCTATATACCGTCGTATGGCAATTTCATCGGCTTCAAAATTGCCGGGCCTGCCCTGAGCCATGTCGAAGGGGCGGCGGGCGTATACCGGCGCCTGCTGGAACTGGGCGTGATTGTCAGGCCGATTGCCGCTTACGGTATGCCGGACTACTTGCGCGTATCCATCGGGCTTGAGGTACAGAATCGGAAATTTTTATCTGCATTGAAGCAGGTGTTAACGTGAAACACGCGAAAGCGTTCGTCCGCTTCCTTTTCCTTGGGGATAACCAGCGACTTGCCCGCTTCTGGGCTTAGTCGATTGGCTAGTTGTTTCACCAGAGGATTGTGGTGAGGGAACGGGCATTTCGATTTTTATTTTCAGGGGTGGCATCTGTGCCATGCCCGTTTGGAGAAAAAGCATGATCATAGTAATGGGAAAAGATGTCACCGACGAGCAGATCGGTACGGTGGTGAAGAAGCTGGAAACAGCGGGCCTGAAGGCTAATATTTCGCGCGGCATCGAACGCACGGTGATCGGTGCGATCGGCGATGAACGTCAGTTGTCTGAGGAGATGTTCACGCCCCTGCCGGGTGTGGAAACGGCGATGCATATCGCAAAACAGTACAAGATCGTGTCGCGCGAATCGCACAAGGACAACACGGTGATCGACATAGGCGGCATCCCGCTGGGCGGCAATCAGATACAGGTGATTGCAGGCCCCTGTTCGGTGGAAACCCAGGAACAGATGGACTTGTCGGCGCAATACGTGCACGAGGCGGGTTGCCGTCTGATGCGCGGTGGGGCGTTCAAGCCGCGCACCAGTCCCTATGCGTTTCAGGGCAAGGGCGTGGAAGGCCTGGATATGTTCCGCCGTGCGGCCGTCAAATACAACCTGCCCATCGTCACCGAACTGATGGATGTGCGCCAGCTCGATGCCTTCATGGAATACGATGTGGATGTGATTCAGATCGGCACGCGCAACATGCAGAATTTCGATCTGCTGAAAGAAGTCGGACGTACAAGCAAGCCGGTGATCCTCAAGCGCGGCATGTCGGCGACTATTTCCGAATGGCTGATGGCGGCGGAATACATCGCGGCGGGCGGCAATCACAATATCATCTTCTGCGAGCGCGGCATTCGCACCTTCGAGACTTACTACCGCAACGTGCTGGACGTGACCGCGATTCCGGTGCTCAAGAAAGAGACCCATCTGCCGGTGATCGTCGATCCTTCACACGCAGGCGGCAAGGCGTGGATGGTGGCGGCCTTGTCGCAGGCGGCGATCGCAGCTGGGGCCGATGGCCTGTTGGTCGAGATGCATCCGAATCCGTGCGAAGCCTGGTGCGACGCCGATCAGGCGCTGACCCCGCAGGAATTGAAGAAGCTGATGGGTACTCTGGGAGCGATTGCAGGCGCGATCGGGCGGACGCTTTTGTGATAACTTTTATTCTGGCGTGATGTTGAAATGAGGATGGCATTGAAATTCTTGCTGGCGTTGCTTGTTGCCGGTTTTTCACCGATTTCGTCAGCCATGACGTTGGGTGAGGGGCAAATACAGAGCCACGTTGGCGAGCCGTTTTCAGCCAATATCGCATTGCCTGGCGGCAACAGTCGTGATGTCAGTTTTTTCCAGGTTCGCAATGCCGAATGCCGCTCATCCGTCATCGGGGCGAGTGCGAATGGATGTGATTCACTTTATGAAGGAAAGTTGAGCTTCTCGGTCAGGCGACGGGCGGATGGTCAGTACTTTTTAAGGGTGACGGGTGATAAGGATGACGAGTTGTTTTATCGCATCGTGATCAAGTCTGTCTCTCTTGCGGAGGGGGTTATTTATAATGCCTTTGAATTTTTGCCGGAATTCAAGGCGAATTCAGATGCGCAACCAGATTTGGCGGAAGCCGCGCAGTCTGTCGACAAAGTCACCGGGGAAAAAGCCATCGATGATGAAAACGCAGCTTCTGTAACGCATCCCGCAGGACCGATCCGGGCACGACCGACAAGAATTGAGCCGACTGATGAAAAAAAGCGCATCGTGCGGCCGGTTGATGCAACGATAAAAAAATCCGGCGATACCCGCTTGAAAATTAAGAAATACGGCGAATATGCGGATGACATCTACGCGCTTCAGAAAGAAAACGGCGAAATCGAGGAACAGATCGCCTTGCTCGAAAAACACATCGGTTTGCTTAAAGAGGTTGTTCGTTTGAAGAACCAAGTCGACGCGCCGGCGGAAACGGTTGCAGTAGCGCCGAAACACATACCGGTTCAGGCGCCCTCGTTGCCGTCGGTTAGGGTAAGCGATGAACCCGGGCTGTTGAGCTGGATTTTGCTTGCTGTGATTCTGGTTTTGTCGGCGTTGATTTTGTTGATGTACAGAAAACAGGTAAAGCTGACAAGCCGTGAGGTTGGTCACGGCCCGATTGTCCTTGCACCTCCATCGCTCAATGAAAGAAAATCGCTGGATTTGACCGGTTCTTTTGTTAAACCGAAGTGGTGAAAAAGCGCATCGTGTAAATGATTCCGGCAACGGTGAATTGTTTACCTGCAATTGACAAATATGAAATTTAACAAGGTTGTCATTTTCGGCGTCGGCCTGATCGGTGGTTCTTTTGCGCTGGCTTTGCGCCGTGCAAATGCAGCGGGCGAGGTCGTCGGCTTCGGGCGTAGTTCAGCGACTCTTGAGCAGGCACGTCAGCTCGGCATCATCGACCGCATCGGGCGGGATGTGGACGCCGAAGTTAAGGACGCCGATCTGGTGTTGCTGGCAACGCCGGTAGGACAGATGGGCGAGCTGATGGCACGCATCGCACCGCAGCTGTGTACGCATGCGTTGGTCACCGATGGCGGCAGCACCAAGGGTGATGTGGTGGCGGCGGCCTATGCGAATATGGGCGGTAAGGTCGCGCAGTTCATTCCGGCACATCCGATCGCCGGTGCCGAATTAAGCGGTGCTGCGGCGGCAAAAGCGGATTTGTACGCGGGCAAAAAAGTGGTGCTGACTCCGTTGCCGGAAAATTCTGCGGATGCAGTATTGCGGGTGCGACAGGCATGGGAGGCCTGTGGTGCGGTAGTTGGCGAACTGACAGCCAAACAGCACGACGAGGTTTTTGCGGCGGTGAGTCATCTGCCACATCTGTTGTCTTTTGCGCTGGTGCATGATCTGGCGCAGCGCGACAACAAGGAACAGTTGTTGTCCTTCGCCGCCAGCGGGTTTCGCGACTTTACCCGTATCGCAGCAAGTTCACCGGAGATGTGGCGCGACATCTGCATGGCCAATCGCGATGCGCTGCTGGATGAGCTGGGCAGCTATATGCAGGAGCTCGAAAGCATCCATCAAGCGCTGGCGGAGGGCGATGCCGACAAACTCGAAGAAATCTTCAGCCTGGCGCGCGAGGTGCGCGGTAACTGGACACCGCAATAAGCAGCCGTTTACCCGCAAGGGGCAGGCCGTGCGGTTCCCGTAGCTAAAGCTACGACCGCTACGCTCAGTCATTAGTCGTTAGTTTTTAGCAATCGTCGGATACTTTTTTGCAGCAGAGTGCGTATGGAGTAACCTTTGTAGCTGAATAATGGTTGCCGGATAGCTTATGTTTTTTTGCGATTTGTATGGGAGCGATGATGGAGAGTAAGATGTTCAGCCAACGTTCCCATAAAAATATTCAGCTTACGCATCACGTCAAGGCTCGCATGGACAAGCGCGATATATCCCTTGATCTGTTGCTGGACTTGATTGAAACAGACGCCAGTTTAAAGTGAAACTCGCGTAGCGATTCGTTTGCCCCCTCGCCCGCTTGCGGGAGAGGGTTGGGGTGAGGGGAACGGGTATGCTAAGGAGTGGTCGCTAGTTACACACGTCAGAAATAAGTCGGAAACTGATTTGTGGATTTACAAAAGTTATTTGGAACATTCTGATAGTCTGGTGTGTACGGCGGTTGTTGTTGGGCAGGCGGTGATTGTCAAAACAGTGATGGTGGATTGGATACTTGAGGAGGCGCAACCATGAAAATGCAATATGACAAAGCAGACGATATTCTCGTGATTGAATTCACTGATGAGAAAATTATTCGTGATGGTACTCGTTTTGGAATGGTAGGTATGACCAAAAATGGCGTGGGCGAAATTGTCGTGCTTGATGCAAAGGCTGCGGGTTTGTTTCCACTTGAGCTGAGCGCAGAACTTAAAGCAGCTTAGCAAGCGCACCAATGCAAGGCCAAACACTAAGGAACAACTAACGATCATGGCAAAAAAGCCACCGCTGATGATGAAACTCGCCATGATCGTTCCCTCACCCCCGTTCCCCCTCTCCCGGTGGGCGAGGGGTACGGATCGTCGCTGCGCGAGTTTCACGTTAAGGGCGGGTTTCAGCTAGGCAATTGCAAGGCTCGAAGGGCCGGTGAGTGCCAATTGTTGACGGTCGAGGTGTAAAATATCCAGCAAGAAAGCTGTCGGTCGTGACCGGCAACAAGGTATCAATGCCGCATATACTGACAAGAAAATCAGAGGGGCTAAACGCCAATATGCAAACTGCACAGTCAATAAATGTTAATAGCTCTAAAGGGGTGAGGTATATGCTCGGACTGAACTTGCACGGATGGGAGCACGTAATGCTTTTGTCTTTGATATTCGCGGGGATTGCTGCGGTTATTGTTGCTTTCTCGACAATCATGGTTGTAAAGCTGCAAAGACTAGAAGCAATAGCTGCTGAAGAAATTTTTCTTCAATACAAAGAGGACGCTGGAAAAGAAATTGCGGCGGCAGGGGTAAAAGCAGCAGAAGCAAATTCCCGTGCAGCCGAGGCAAACAAAATTGCAGAAACAGAAAGATTGGAGCGGCTAAAGTTGGAAGTGAAATTGGCTCCTCGTGTGATTAGTCCTGCACATTCAGCGCAACTGATTTCCCAATTGAAAACCCTAAAAGGACTGGATGTTGATATTGTTTCATATGAAGGTATGGGAGCCGATGTTGCTGCTTTATCTCAACAAATTGCAAGCATCTTGATAAATGCTCATGTGAACGCAAAGATTTTTACCCCTATGGGTGGGGGTGGTGTTGTTCGTGGAATATTAGTTCGAACTGAGATGGGATCACCAAAAAATATTGAAGATGCCATAGGTCTTTTAGTCAGCTCATTTCAGGGGGTTGGGTTAAGTGTAGATAGATGGAATTCATATCCGGTGGGAGAGGCTATTTCCGGAGCTTACAATGGTCCCGGGCAGGTCAACGCCAAACTGCGAATATTAGTTGGTGGAAAATCGTAGGCTTATGACTGCTTGCTATGGAACGTTTGGAGAGCGTCGAACCACTGAATTACGTACTTGGAAGCTGCCAGTCGCGAACAACGCCTTCGTCTCGTAAACGGTCCTATGCGAAAGGCAGGTTCCGGGTGATTGAAAATGCATGAAAGTGCAGCAGTGATCTGACAATATAGTTTGTGCCGCTACAAACCAGGGTCGCCTTTCGCTCAAAACAACGAGCGCGAAGCGCGATTATATTTTTAGGCGAAGACCCTTGCGGTCTTGTAGCCGGGCTGCCCCCGGCAATTATTAATACTGGATGGCCGTTCCTCGTAACTTCGGCCTTTGGCCTCGTTTTCCCGCTTTTGCGGGATAACCAGCGACTTGCCCGTTATTGTACCCTTTAGGGTATGCGGGCTTATAGGTAGTGACTTTGCAATCGTCTTTTTGATTGTTTAGTCAATACTTAGTTGTTTTATCAGTCGAATGGCTATTACTAGTGTAGTGTTGCATTCTTTATGGAACTTATAATGACAATATCTCTCCAACGCTCAGTGCGTGCGAAATGGAGAATAAAATGCGAGTTGCTGCCA
>JAJXTL010000214.1 GCA_021783855.1 Pseudomonadota bacterium | reverse complement strand
TCCATCAACCTCCTGGATTCCGCCACCTCATCATGGGGGATCAGGAGATACTTCCAGGGCTTGCCGCCGACCTGCGCGGCATGATCCGATGCGTGTTTACACCAGCGCGCAGCGGCCGCTGCCTTGGCCCGGACTTCCGGCGTGTTGAGTTCGCTGCGCGCTTTGGTTTCCGCCATAAAAATGGTTGTGTCGGTTTCCGCGACGAAATCCGGGATATATTCGGGCTGTTCGGCACCCAGCTTGTAGTACATCTGAAATTGTCCCTTGGCCGGCTTAAACCATTTCAAGGCATCGCGTTCCAAAATGACCGCGAAGCGACGCTCCGTATCGGAGTCGAATTTTTGCAATGGATACAGGCAACGCGCAAAGCCGCCAAAGAGCATCTGCTTGATGCGGCCGGGTTCGCTGACCGTTTCCCGGAAGTGGTGAACACCCTGCCCTGCCGCTACCGTATAATTGCATGGCCTCAGCGCCGTAAAACCCCGGCTTACCTGCACCTCATAGCCGGTCGATGCCTCCCAGAAATGCGCCATCATTTCGGCGTGAATCAGTCGCGCAAGTTCACCTCCGTAAGTATTCAGAATCTCATGCAACTCGCTCTCGGCGTAATTTTGCGCCTCATAATGGGTGATACATTGCTCAGCAAGGTCATACAGCAAATCCGCCTGAGTGAAGTAATCAATATCATCATAATCCACGAGTTTCTTGACAATATAGTCAGCCAATCGCCGCTCCCGCAACCCACTGCCACCGCTGAGGGTAAACTGGGTATTACCGCGCAATTCCTGACCGACGATCTCCCGTTGGCCGGGCTGAAAATTCGGCAGGGCCGCCAACTGGAAGGGATGGAAACCCGTCGTGACTTCGCCCGTCGGCACCACGGCGATGCGGGGAATATCTATACTCTGCTGGATCAGCATTTCGGTGGTCCTCGCCACCACGGCGGACAGATCCGGCGCGCTTTCTCCTTCTACCACACCAGCCAGCAGATGGCCTTGAAGCTGCTTCAGTCGTTCAGCCACCTCAGCCCTGATTCGTGCTTGTATCCCTGCATCCCGCAGTGCGCCCGCAACGGGCACCAAGTCACGCCGGGTTTCATAACTGCCGATGACATCCAGTACCATGCGCGCAGCTTGCCGTTCTGCTTCCGTGCTAAAAACAGGCACAAAAACGGTAGGTGTCGCGCCAACATCACCCGCTACCACCAACGCGTCGTCAGCAACGCCAGCAAGACCCAGCCGCGCCATCACGCCAGAAACCACCTGGACGCTGACTTTCTGATCATCGCTACCGGGCGCATCCAGAATAACCTGCTTCAAATGAATGGGTGAGTCACCCCGGTTCGCTTCATCAATGATTTCCTGAAACTTGTCATGGGCGACAATGTTCAGTCGGTCTACCTCCGCCACGCCAGTGCGCTTGCCATAGGGCAAGCGCAGGCCGCGTCCGATGGATTGCTCGATGAGGGTGCGGGCATTGGCTGCGCGTAGCGGCACAATCGTGTAGAGGTTGGTCACATCCCAACCTTCCTTGAGCATGTTGACGTGAATCACGATCTCCGTGGGTTCATCGACGTTTTCTACCGCGAGCAGGCGGGTGACCATCACCTCCTCCTCTGCACCGGTACGACTGGAGTCCACTTGAATGACCTTTTGCGCATAGCGCCCGGCGTAGAAGACATCTGACTCGATCAGCGCCTTGAGTTGGGTAGCGTGGGTAGTATCCCGCGCGATGACCAGCATGAAGGGTTTCACCACCTTGACCCCGTTTTCGCGGGCGTAGGTCAGCAACTCTGCCTTGGTGCTTTCATGCAGGCGCACCCCATCTTCCAGTTTGATTTTCTCCAATTCGTCGGGTGTATGGGCGCTGGCGGTGAAATTACGCTGAGTGACCACGGCGGGCTCTTTAACGAAGCCATCCTCCAGAGCCCGGGCGAGGGGATAATCCATCACGACATTTTTGAAAGGCACCGGCCCGCGGCTGGATTCGATAAATGGCGTCGCGGTCAATTCCAGCCCAAACAGGGGGTCGAGTTCATTGATGGCGCGCATGCCCGCCTGTGCCCGGTAACGATGCGACTCATCCATCAGCAGCACCAAATCCGGCAAATTGGCCAGATAGTCAAAGTAACTGTCGCCAAGCACCTCGCGCAACCGTTTGATACGGGGCTCCTTGCCACCGCGTACTTCAGAGTTCACCTTGGAAATATTGAAAATGTTGATTGTCACCGGCGAAAGCAGGCCCAGCGTGCCGCCACGCTGCTCGTAGTTGTCGCCGGTGATGATCTCTGGCGACTGCTGCGCGAACTCGCCGATGCCCTTGAATACATACTTCGGCGTATTCGGCGTGAAGTCGGCGATCAGCTTGTTGTAGATGGTCAGGTTCGGCGCCAGCACAAAAAAGTTGTTGATGCCATGCGCCAGATGCAGATAGGTGATGAACGCGCCCATCAACCGTGTCTTGCCCACACCCGTGGCCAGCGCGAAGCACAGCGACGGGAACTCGCGCTCAAAATCTTCCAGCGTGACAAACTCCGCTTTCAGCGTAGACAGAATCGCCGTCATATCGCGCTCGTGAGCGAGCATTTCCGGGGCAGTATCCAGCGCCTGCATCAGCTTGGCCAAGGATTCCGCCTGCGGGGGGCGCAACGACAATCGCCCGCTGACATGATGCAGAACGCGCTGATTCATGCAGCGGGATCCCGACGCAGCACCTCGGCGCTGAGTCGCACCAACTGCTCATTCCGCACAATGATGATGCTGGTTTCCGTCTGTATGGCAATCTTGCGTGCCTGCAACGCGGCGCGCCGCATAGCTTGCAACGAAGAACGCAAATCCGGATCTTTAGCTTTTGCTAATTCCTGCTGGGTCATGGCTGTTCTCCCCATTCCATTATTACGGGCTCGGTGCCGACGATGATGATGACTTTTTTCACACGTCCCCCTCCTGGAACAAGCCACTTTGGCGGGAATCTGCCGCTTTCCCTCCATGCACCTTCGCACCCCGGCACGGGACGGCGGGCGCATCGGTTGGTTCAGGCGAGGCGGCCATCGGTAGGTTCGCCACGTTCAGACTGTAATCGTCATGCCCCCATTCGCAGCGGGCCAGCACCATCTTCGGGATTTTTTTCAGTGTCAGATTCGGCCAGCGCTCGGCGGCCCTGGCAGCGGTCACGCCGTGGAAGGCGGCGCAGCAGATCAGCAGGCTTTGCTCGCCGCCCACCTCATCCGACAACGCCTGCAACTGCTCCGCCGAGAGATTCTGCGTGGTAACGTAAATAAAATCGCGCTCGCTCGAATGCCCGTGCTGCCACCAGCGGGTTTCCGACGGCGCATAGCTGAAGCCCTCCAGCTTGCACAGTGCCTCGGCCAGTTGCGCCGCGTTGTAGTCGGGGTTGACCACCAAGTTACCCCAGCGATCGTTGACGATCAGGCTGGGCGCGAGGCTGTAGTAGCGGAAACCGCCGCCGCCTTGCCAGCCGACGGCCTGCGTGATCCCGCCGGAGTCGTCGCCGTCGACCACCTTCTTCAGGCGCGGAATGATGTGGGTGTGGCAGTGCTCGCCCAGTTCGACCATGATCCAGCGGCGCCCCATTTTGTGGGCGACCGCGCCGGTGGTGCCGGAGCCGGCGAAAGAGTCGAGGACGAGGTCGTTGGAGTTGGTGGCGATTTCAATTACTCGCTTTAGCAGTTTCTCTGGCTTTGGCGTTGTGAATGGATCGCCCGGAAATAGCTTGTCGATCTCAAGTCTTGATTCCTGATTGTGCCCAGCCTCATCGTAGCTCCAGATACTTCGAGGCACTACCGGCTTGGTCTCGGTAAGAAACTTCTTAATTCGCGGCATTGATCCCTGCCCATCTTTTCCCCAATACAGCAGTCCTCTTTCTACATTCTTTAGATGGGTATTTTTATCGTACGCCCAAACCCTAGTGCGACTCGGCCAGACTTCTTTGCCTGTGTTTGGCTGTTGAATCGCGTAAAAGAGATTCGGTCTTTCTTCTGCTGTCTTTGCGCATGTGTATGCGGCGGAGTTCCACACGCCGCGAGGATCATTGTCTAGGTTGCGATAGTTAGCTAATTGCGCTTTATTCTTTTCTAAGCGATTCGGACGCCATAAATCTTTGCTCTTGGCATAGACGAGAACATGGTCAAAATCACCGCTGAAATACTTCGCATCATTCGCGGGCGACACTCTTTTGTGCCAAGCGAGATTCGCAATAAAATTCGCCCGCCCAAACACCTCATCGCACACCACCTTGAGGTAATGCGCCTCGTTGTCGTCAATCGTGATCCACAGCGACCCATCCTCCGACAGCAGCCGCCGGATAATCTCCAGCCGGTCGCGCATCAGCCCCAGCCAGATCGAATGCTCCAGCCCGTCGTCGTAATGCGTGAACGCGCTGCCAGTGTTATACGGCGGGTCGATGAACACGCATTTCACCTTGCCAGTGAACTCCGCCTCCAGCGCCTTGAGTGCCAACAAGTTATCGCCAAAAATCAGCCGGTTGTCAAAGATGTCGTTTTCC
>JAJXTL010000045.1 GCA_021783855.1 Pseudomonadota bacterium | reverse complement strand
CATTGATAACGGCCTGATGACGCCCACCCTGAAAATCAAGCGTGATGAAGTGTCCATGCGATATGCCGCGCAAATCAAGATGCTTTACGAGGGCCATTGATCGTGGATGAACTCACAACCCTGCCTGAGCGCCAGCCGACTTTGCGTGTGGTGGCGATGCCGTCCGATTGCAATTACACGGGCGACGTGTTCGGCGGTTGGATCATGGCGCAGGTGGATATTGCCGGCAGCATCCCCGCGCTGCACCGCGCTCGCGGTCGCGTGGCGACCGTGGCAGTCAACTCCTTCCTGTTCAAACAGCCCCTGTTTATGGGCGATATTGTGAGTTTTTATGCGCGTATTGAAAAAGTCGGGCGCACCTCCATCACGGTGGATGTCGAGGTATATGCGCAGCGCGATCCTGAAAAACCAGTTTGCGTGAGAGTAACCGAAGCTACGCTGACTTACGTGGCAGTCGATGAGGCGCGCCGTCCACGCGTTGTCCCGCCGGAGGAATAGGCGCATCATCTGCCCTTGAATTCTGGACGTTTTTTGCAGTTGGGTATTTTTACAATAACAACAGGGGAGAAGCGATCATGAAGTTCAAAAAAGCAGTAGTGAGTTGTTCGGTATCGGGTGCGTTGCTTGTGATGGCGGGAAGTGCGGCAGCTTCCGGTTTTGCGCTGCTGGAACAGAGCGGCAGCGGTCTGGGCAATGCGTTCGCAGGTGGAGCTGCAAGCGCCGAGGATGCCTCGACCATTTTCTACAACCCGGCGGGTATGTCGCGTCTGTCAGGCAGTCAGCTTGCCGTGTCGGCCAGTGAAATCAGGCCTTCGGCGCGGTTTTCCGGCACAGTGGCGGGACTTGCGCCGTTGCAGACAGCGGGTGCAGGCACAGGCGGGGATGCCGGGAGCTGGGGGCTGGCACCCAGCGGTTATTTCGCAATGGAATTGAATGCAAAAACAAGGGTCGGTCTGGGCATTAACGCGCCTTTCGGCCTGCAAACCCAGTACGATGCAAACTGGATGGGCAATTTTCAGGCGATTAAATCCCAGATACAGACCGTCAATATGAATCCGGCCGTCTCGTATCAGATCAGTGATACAGTCAGTCTCGGCGCGGGCCTGAATTACCAGTATATCAGCGGCGAGTTGAGCAACGCAGCAAACTATAGTGCGCTGGCTTTTTCCAAAGGAGGAAACGCATTGCTCGGTGCCGTCGGTGCAAACAGCTATGGGGTGAGCACACTTAACGGCAGCGACAGCGCATGGGGTTACAACTTCGGCGCGCTGGTTGATCTCAGTTCGCAAACCCGCATCGGCATGGCCTACCGCTCGAAAATCAGATACAACTTGAGTGGTACGTCGAGTCTGACTAATGTGCCGGGTGCATTGCTGGCTGTTGGTTTGCCTCAAGTCCAGTCTGTCACTGTGGCGATGACCATGCCTGACACCTTGTCGTTTAGCGGTTTTCATAAGCTTGACGATCAATGGGACTTGATGGCGGACGCGACCTGGACGGACTGGAGTGTTGTGCAACAACTCAATGTTCTGGCTGCGAATGGCTCGTCTTTGAGCAATACGCCATATAACTGGAACAACACCTGGCGTGTCTCGGCTGGAGCCAACTATCACTACAGTGAAGCATGGACTGCGCGCATGGGGGTGGCCTATGATCAGTCGCCTACATCCGATGCGTTCCGTAACGCGCGCATTCCGGACGGCAACCGAACCTGGTTGTCGCTGGGCGGACAATACAAACCTGACAAGCAAAGCGCGCTGGATTTTGGCTATGCGCATCTGTTTGTGAACAGCGCGGCGATCAATCAGCTTCAGGCCGCCGCAGCGGGTAATTTGATCGGCACGTACAACAATAGCGTGGACATTCTCTCCGTGCAGTATGCGCACGGTTTTTAAGGTTTCATGATGCCTGCGACGGGGAGGGTGAACCTTCCCGTTTTTTTGAATGACCATTCTGGAGTGTTGCTATGAGTATCCGTAAAGTGGCTGTGCTGGGCGCGGGGGTGATGGGTGTGCAGATCGCAGCACACCTGGTCAATGCCAACGTCGAGACGCTGCTGTTTGAATTGCCGTCGAAAGAGGGCGAGCCGAACGGCAATGTCAACCGTGCGCTTGAAGGATTGAAGAAGCTTGATCCCGCACCCATCGCCAGTCCGGCCAAAGTTGTTTTCATTCAGGCTGCCAATTACCGGCAGCATCTGGAAAGCTTGCGCGAATGCGATCTGGTGATCGAGGCGATTGCCGAGCGCATGGACTGGAAGTCAGACCTGTATCTCAAAGTGGCGCCCTATCTCGGCGAACAGGCGATTTTTGCCAGCAATACTTCAGGGCTTTCCATCAACCTGCTGGCGCAGGCCTTCCCCGAACAGTTGCGCCATCGCTTCTGCGGCATACATTTTTTTAATCCGCCGCGCTACATGCATCTGATCGAGCTGATCGCCTGTCGTGAAACGGAGGCGCAGCTGCTGGACGGGCTGGAGACTTTTCTCGTTTCCACCCTGGGCAAGGGTGTGGTGCGTGCAAAGGATACGCCCAACTTCATCGCCAACCGCATCGGTGTGTTCTCCATGCTCGCCATCCGTCATCATGCGCAAGTATTTAATCTCGGATTCGACATGGTCGATGCGCTGACCGGGCGTTATCTGGGGCGTCCCAAGAGCGCGACCTTTCGCACGCTGGATATCGTGGGCCTGGATGTATTCGCCCATGTGGTCAATACCATGCGCGAAAATTTGACAGACGATCCCTGGCACAAGCACTTCGAGTTGCCGGACTGGTTCGCTTATCTGGTGGATCAGGGTTCATTGGGACAAAAGACAAAGCGCGGCATTTATCAGAAAATAGGCAAAGAAATTCACGTGCTTGATCTGCACACCAATGAGTATCGTCTGTCGGATGCCAAGGTGGACGAGGGCGTGAAGAATATACTGCGTGAACGCGACTGGGCGAAGAAGATTTCCGGACTGCGCGCCAATCCACATTCTCAGGCGCAGTTTCTGTGGGCGGTGTTCCGCGACGTATTTCATTACTGCGCGCTGCAACTGGAATACATTGCCGATAACGCGCGCGATCTGGATTTTGCGGTGCGCTGGGGATTCGGCTGGGATAACGGCCCGTTCGAGATATGGCAGGCGGCCGGCTGGCAACAGGTGGCAGGCTGGATTTCGTCCGATATTGAGGCGGGGCGCGCGATGTCCGATGTTCCGTTGCCCGCCTGGGCTACCGATCCTTCGCGCACCGGCGTTCATACGGAACAAGGTTCCTATTCCCCTCGCCCTTCGTCCTCGCAAGGGGGAGGCCGTGGGGTACCCGGCGACTCCGTTGCCACCCTTCCGCACGGAGAGGGGATAGGGGTGAGGGAGCAAGCTGAGGGGACTTATCAACCCCGCTCACAACTGCCTGTTTATCGTCGCCAGCTTTTTCCGGAACTGCTGATCGGCGAAGAGCATTGGTACGGCGAAACGGTGTTCGAGACCGATGACGTGCGCATGTGGCATATGGGGGATGGCGCTGCCATTCTCAGTTTCAAAAGCAAGATGCACACGGTCAGTAATGAAGTGCTGGACGGCATGCTGCGCGCGGTGGATGAGGCGGAGGCGAATTTCTCGGCGTTGATCCTGTGGCAGACCGAGCCGCCGTTTTCCTACGGGGCGAACCTGCTGCAACTGATGCAGGGCGTATTGGAGCCGGTGCAGGACGCAGGCATGTTCGGTAAGCTCAAGCAGGCGGCGAGCCGCGTCAAATATACTATCGCGGGCGGCGGCGGATTGAATGAGCTGCTCAACGCGGCCACCGGCAACGTGCCGCGCGTCGAGGCGGTGGTCGCCAAGTTTCAGCAGGTATCCATGCGCCTGAAATACGCACTGGTGCCTACCATCGCCGCTGTGGACGGGCTGGCGCTGGGCGGCGGGTGTGAGTTCTCCATCCACTGCACGCGCATCGTGGCGACTCTTGAGAGTTATATCGGCCTGGTCGAGGTCGGTGTGGGCGTGTTGCCCGCAGGCGGCGGCTGCAAGGAGATGGCGCAGCGCGCAGCAGGGGAGGCTGCGCGTTTTGCCAATGACAATCGCGTCGATGTTTTCCCTTACCTCAGACGCTATTTCCAGAATATTGCGATGGGCGAAGTCTCCAAGAGCGCCGAGATGGCGCGCGAGATGGGCTATCTGAGAGCCTCAGATCGCATCGTGATGAACCGTTTCGAGCTGCTGCATGTGGCGCGAGAGGAGGCGCGCGCGCTGGTTGCCACCGACTATCGTCCGCCGCTGCATCAGCGACAGATCACTGTGGCCGGACGCACCGGCATCGCCACCTTGAAGGCTGCGATGGTCAATATGCTGGAAGGCGGTTTTATTTCCGATCATGACTACAACATCGGCTGCCGCATCGCCGAAACCATGTGCGGCGGCGGCGATGTCGATGCGGGCACTTTAGTTGACGAACAATGGCTGCTCGATCTGGAACGCAAGAACTTCATGGAACTGCTGGCGACCTTCAAGACCCAGGACCGGATTGAGTACATGCTGAAAAACAGCAAACCGCTGCGAAACTAGGATTCATGCCGCAATGCCGCAGGGGCATTTCCACGCAACTACGGAGCTAAAGCTCCTGTTGCTGAATGAAGGGCATTCCCCGCACAACTAAGGGGCTATGCCCCAAGTTGTTGCGTGAAGGATTCAGTGTCTCGTAGGTCGGGTTAGCGTAGCGTAACCCGACAATTCGTCGTCGGGTTACGGCGCAAAGACTCGCCTAACCCGACCTACGGGAGGCTGCGGGGAAACTGGCATTATTCGAGGTAAGGTCATGCAATGAAATACCGTCGAGCATTTGTGCCGGGTGGCTCGTTCTTTTTCACGCTGGTGACGGAGAAGCGGCGGGCGTTGTTTGCATCGATGGATGCGGTAGCGCTCTTGCGAGAGGCGTTCCGGACTGTGCAATCCAAGCGCCCGTTTGAGTTGGATGCAATCGTGGTTTTGCCCGAGCACTTGCATTGTATTTGGACATTGCCGCCGGGTGATGCGGATTTTGCCACGCGCTGGCGACTGATCAAAAGCTGGTTTACCAGGCATTGCGATCCGGCGTTGCGTCCCGCACCGAGCGGCATTCAGGTGAGGCGGCGGGAGCAGGCGCTATGGCAACATCGTTACTGGGAACATATGCTGCGGGACGAAAGGGACTTTGAACGCCATGTGGAATACATCCATTACAATCCGGTGAAGCACGGTTATGTCGCATTGCCACTGGAGTGGCCGCATTCCAGTTTTCGGCGATATGTTGAAGCTGGAATTTATGAGGCGGGCTGGGGCAAGAGCGGATGGAGTTTGAGGATGTCGGACATGAATGAGATGCTCGTCGGGTTACGCTGCGCTAACCCGACCTACGTTTGTCGGGCTGAAGTTTTGTAGGTCGGGTTAGCGCAGCGTAACCCGACAATTTTATGATTGGGTAAATTGAAATGAGAAAGGAAGTGCAGCAAATGTATGCGCAGGATGTGAATCAGGCCGATTTTGAACAGCAGGTGGTTGAAGCCTCATTTCGGCAGCCGGTTGTGATCGATTTCTGGGCGCCGTGGTGCGCGCCGTGCAAAACGCTTAAACCCATACTGGAGAAACTGGCTGCAGAGTATGGCGTGAAGTTCATGCTTGCCAAGGTTAATTCCGATGAAAATCCTGAGATATCGGCGCGCTTTGCGGTGCGCGGGATTCCCGCCGTCAAGGCGATGGTGGACGGCAAGATCGTCGATGAATTTACCGGGGCGTTGCCGGAAGGCGCGGTGCGTGAGTGGCTGGACAAGCTCATTCCGGGGCCAGCTGAAACATTGCGTCGCGCAGCACGGCAGCTGGTGGCGTCAGGCGATCTGGCGGGCGCGCTGCAGCGCCTTGCTGAGGCGTCAACGCTCGAACCGGACAATGAGTGGGTGCGCGTGGATGCGGCGGAAATTTTGTTGTCCGTCGGAGAGTTGACGGAGGCACAGCGTTTACTGGGCAGTCTGCACGCGCCAGACATTCTGAAGGACGCGCGCGTGTTGCAGTTACTGGCGCAGGTGAAATTTGCGACTATGAGTGCTGAAGTTGACAGTGAGGCTGCCGTCGCAGCTGAAGCCGCAGTTGCCGCGAATGAGCATGATCTGGACGCACGGCTCAAGTTGGCTACGGTGCTGATTGCCGCGAATCGCCATGCCGAAGGGTTGGACCAGTTGCTGGAAATCGTGCAGCGGGATCGTGGTTTCAAGGATGACATCGGGCGCAAAATGCTGCTCGATGTGTTCAAGCTGCTGGACGGACAGAGTGAATTTTTGACCACCTACCGCCGCAAGCTGGCGAGCCTGCTGAATTAATTTCAAAATCAGGTTTTGGGGATGCACTCCATTTTCATTTGAAAGGTGAACATCATGAGCAAACAAGTCCAGGAAGCCTATATTGTCGCTGCGACACGCACGCCGGTTGGAAAAGCGCCGCGCGGCATGTATCGCAACACCCGCCCCGATGATCTGCTCGCGCATGTGTTGAGTAGCGTGCTAATGCTGGCACCCTCGCTCGATCCGGCGGCCATTGGCGATGTGATCGCAGGTTGTGCGATGCCTGAGGCGGAGCAGGGCATGAACGTGGCGCGCATCGCGCTGCTGCTGGCAGGATTGCCGGACACGGTGCCTGGGTTGACGGTGAATCGCTTCTGTTCTTCCGGTTTGCAGGCGGTGGCGCTGGCGGCGGATCGCATTCGTCTGGGTGAGGCCGATGTGATGCTGGCGGCAGGGGTCGAGAGTATGAGCATGGTGCCGATGATGGGCAACAAGGTGGCGTTCAATCCGGCTATTTTCGAACATGACGAACATTACGGCATCGCGTATGGCATGGGGCTGACGGCGGAGAAAGTGGCCGAGCGCTGGCGCGTGTCGCGCGAGGATCAGGATGCCTATGCGTTGCAGAGTCATCTGCGCGCGTTGGCGGGTACCAACAACGGGGAATTCGAGGACGAGATTACACCTTACAACATTACCGAACGCGCAGCGGACATGAATAGCCGCGAGCTGACCAGAAGCGAGCGGATGGTGTCGCAGGACGAAGGACCGCGCGCGGATACCTCGCTGGAGGCGCTGGGTAAATTAAGAGCGGTATTTGCTCAAAACGGTTCGGTGACGGCGGGCAACAGTTCTCAGATGTCGGACGGGGCGGGAGCAGTGTTGCTGTGCAGTGAAGAAGCGCTCAAACGCTACAATCTTACGCCGCTCGGCAAGTTTCTCGGTTTTGGCGTGGCAGGCGTACCGCCGGAGATCATGGGGATTGGCCCGAAAGAGGCTATCCCGCGCGCGTTAAAACAGGTGGGGCTGAGTTTAGGCGACATGGGCTGGATTGAACTGAACGAAGCCTTCGCGGCGCAGACGCTGGCAGTGATCCGGGAGGTCGGTCTTGATCCCGCCATCGTTAATCCGTTGGGTGGCGCGATTGCCTTGGGCCACCCGTTGGGTGCGACGGGGGCGATTCGCACTGCAACCTTGTTGCATGGATTGCGACGCCGCAAGCAAAAATACGGTATGGTGACGATGTGTATAGGCACTGGCATGGGGGCGGCAGGGATATTCGAGGCTTTTTAGGGCGGGCAGTGTAAACTGCCAGACGTGATGTAATGAGGGCAGCAGGGGAGGCGCCGATGAAAAAATTTTTACTGATTACGTTGTTTTTCTGCCTGAGTTTGAGCGCCCGGGCATTTGAGTTGAACGGAGTACAGCTGGAGGATACTGTGCACCTGGGCAACAGCAATCTGTTGCTGAACGGTGCGGGCGTACGCGAAAAGTATTTGTTTGATTTATATGTGGTGGCATTGTATCTGAGTGCGAAAAAAAGCAGCTTGGAAGAAGCGCTGGCTGATGCGAAGGAAAAACGCATCGAGCTGTATATGCTGCGCAGGATGAGAGCGGAAGATATGTTGTTCAGGATCAACCGCGGCATAGAGAATAACCTGACGGACGAAGAGTTGCGTGCGCTGAAGGGTGATCTGCAAGAGCTTGAAAGCATCTTTCATCAGATGCATGAGATGAAAGCGGGTGAAATTCTGCTGCTGGATTATCAGCCGGCTATCGGCACACAGATCACCGTGGACGGGGTGCTGCGCGGCACCATCCCCGGCAGGCGGTTATATTCCGCATTGCTGAAAATATGGTTGGGCGGGCAACCCGTCCAGCATGAACTCAAATTGAAATTGCTGGGTGGACTGTAGGTGAGTGAAGCTGAGAGACTTAATGCGGATGCGCATGCTGCCGGCATAAGCGGCATGGATTTGCAACTGCGGGCGCAGGGCGATGCCTGGTTTGAACTGGTCTCGGTGCGTTGTTCACACCTGTTCGCCGAGGTGCCGGTGTTTATCGGGCACGCGCAGTTGCAGCAGATGAAAGACGTGATTGCGGCGGTGGAGCGGGTGGTGAACAGTCGTGAGTGGAGAGTGGAGAGTGGAGAGTGGCAACCGCAAAACCACAAACCGGAAACCGGAAACCGGAAACCGGAAACTGAAAACGGTAAACTGAAAACAGGTCTGTTGGGCGTGTTCTACGGCTATGACTTTCATCTGAACGGCGAGGGTGCGCATCTCATTGAAATCAATACCAATGCAGGCGGCGCCTTTTTAAATGCCTTGTTGCCGGACAGTCAATTGCCGGGTGAGGCGGTGAGCGATGCCGATCTTGAGCGGGTGTTTATCGAGATGTTCCAGAGCGAGTGGCAGTTGCAACGCGGGAATGCGCAGCTTGATTGCATTGCCATCGTCGATGAGCGACCGGAAGAACAGTATCTGTACCCGGAGTTCCTGCTGGCGCAACGCATGTTCGAGCGCGCAGGGATCAGAACGCTGATCGTCGATCCCGCAGCGCTGGCAGCACGCGAGGACGGTCTGTATGCCGGTGAACAGAAGATTGACCTGGTGTATAACCGCCTGACGGATTTTTCATTGCAACAGTATCCGGTACTGTTGCATGCATGGCAGGAAGACAGGGTCGTGCTGACGCCGAATCCCGCACACTATGCCCGTTATGCCGATAAGCGCAATCTGGCGCGACTGACCGATGTGCGTGAACTGCATGATCTGGGCGTGAGCGCTGCCGATATTGCCACCCTGCAATCGGGCATTCCGCTTACCTTTGTGGTGCAGCCTGCCCTTGAAAATCAGTTGTGGGATGAGCGCAAGAAGTTGTTTTTCAAACCCTGTAGCGGTTACGGCAGTCGCGGGGCATACCGCGGCGATAAACTGACCCGACGTGTGTTTGGCGAAATTTTGAAATCGGAGTATGTGGCGCAACAGCTGGCGCCTCCCGGTGAGCGTTGCGTGGCCGATGGCGTATCGCTTAAATACGACGTGCGCTGCTATGTATATGACGGAAAAATCCAGTTGGCAGCAGCGCGCCTTTATCAGGGGCAAACGACTAATTTTCGCACGGTGGGCGGCGGCTTCGCACCTGTACGTGTGGTCGGGTAGAATGTACGCATGTTAATCAATTCGTTTTTTGCAATCGGGATGGGCGCAGCCTGCGGCGCGTGGTTACGCTGGGGGCTGGGGCTGTGGCTCAATCCGTCGCTGCCTCAGTTGCCGCTCGGCACACTGGCTGCCAACCTGATAGGCGGCTATCTGATCGGTCTTTCGATCGCTTTCTTCATGCAGCATCCCGGCCTGTCGCCGGAATGGCGCTTGCTCATCATCACCGGTTTTCTGGGCGGACTGACTACTTTTTCGACTTTTTCGGCCGAGACGGTCACGCTTTTGCTGCGCGGTCAATATGTGTGGGGTGCGGGCATCATCGCAGCCCACCTGGGCGGTTCTCTGCTGATGACGGTGCTGGGCATACAGACGTTCAAGTATCTGCATGGGGGGCAATGATGAACAAGCTGGATTTTTACGTCGCTGAAAAAGAGCATCATGAAGGCATGCCGCTGTACGAATGGCTGCTGAAGGAGGGGCGGGCAATCGGCATACCGGGCGGTTCCGCATTTCGCGCGATCGCCGGCTTCGGTCGTCATGGCAAGATGCATGAGGATACCTTCTTTGAATTGGCCGGAGAATTGGCTGTGAAAGTCGAGTTCATCGTAGACGATGAACATGCCGATAAGCTGTTGGGTGTTTTGCATGAGCAGAATATGAATATCTTTTATCTGCGCAGCGCCGTGCAGGCGGGCATCGCCTGAGTTTTCTGGAGGACATGATGGGAAAAGTAGTATGGATGCTGGTGTTGTGTTGTCTGTCTGTTACTTCGGCGCAAGCCGAGGTGGTGGGCCGCGAGGTGAATTATCAGGCGGATGGCGTCACCCTGAAAGGCTATATCGCCTATGACGATGCCTTCAAGGGCCGTCGTCCTGCGGTACTGGTTGTGCATGAATGGTGGGGACATAACGCCTATGCGCGGCACCGTGCCGATATGCTGGCAAAGCTGGGTTATACGGCGCTTGCGGTGGATATGTATGGCGATGGGAAGCAGGCGCATCATCCCGATGAGGCGGGAAAATTCGCCGCCATGGTGAACAATAACATGCCGCTGGCACGCGCGCGATTTGAAGCCGGCATGAATTTGTTGCGCCGTGAACCGACTGTCGATGCCGGTGAAATGGCCGCGATCGGTTATTGTTTTGGCGGCGGTGTGGTGTTGAATATGGCGCGAGAGGGTGAAGATTTGAAAGGGGTGGCAAGTTTTCACGGAATGTTGAGTACGAACAATCCTGCTCAACCGGGAAAAATCAAAGCGCGCATCATTTCCTTCTCCGGCGAAGCCGATCCGATGATCAGTGCCGACAGTGTCGCCGCCTTCAAACGGGAAATGGACAATGCGGGAGCGAATTATCGTGTCGTCACCTATCCCGGCGCACAGCATGCCTTCACTAATCCTGAAGCGGATGAGCTGGGCAAAAAATTCAAACTGCCGCTGTCCTACAATGTTGAAGCCGACAAGGACTCTTGGCAGCAGGCGACAGTGTTTCTGCGCGAAGTTTTTTCAAAGTAGGTTGTGAGGATCAACGTTTGTTGCGAAACTTTATGTGCCTGATGTCACAGCACGGACTGCGCAACTGGAATGAATTGGTGAACGTGCCTTCATGAACGTGGCGGAGCTCATCTCGCATTATGGCTACTTTGCACTGTTTGCGGGTGCCTTGCTGGAGGGCGAGACAGTGCTGATACTGGCCGGGTTCGCCGCGCATCAGGGCTATCTGCAACTGCACTGGGTAATGCTTGTCGCCATGCTGGGCGGTTTTCTCGGCGATCAGTTCTATTTCTGGATGGGGAGGCGGCACGGCGCGTGGGTATTGTCACACTTTCCCCGCCTGATCCCCGTGTTCGAGCGCGCCAATATGTTGGTAGAACGCTACCATGAGGTGCTCATCGTGGGTATCAGGTTTTTATACGGATTGCGTACGGTGGGCCCGATGGCGCTAGGGATGAGCGTGGTCCAGGCGTGGCGTTTCATGGTATTCAACTTGCTGGGCGCGGCCATCTGGGCTGTCGTTATAGGCGGGGCGGGCTATCTGTTCGGCAATGCGCTGGCGCTGTTCATGCAGGATATCAAGAAGCTGGAGCAAACCTTGCTGGTCGTTATCCTGTTGGCAGGTTTCGCCATATGGGGCTGGCGACGCCACAAGTTTCGTCAGAAATTTAAGGAATAATTGTTGTCTGTCGGTTTGGTCTGTCGATGTGTAGATAATGCATGTCACCGGGGGGCAGGCGGCTTTCCCGTTTCAGGTGCAGTGTCATCGAAATCATCGCGGCTTGTGCGGTGATCGGACTGATTGTAAAAACCATCTTGTAGGGGAGTGTCTGGCGCGGAGCGGGGCCGCTGCTTCATACTGGATTTGCTGAGGCGAAAAGAATAACGCCGCATCATCGCGGCGTTACGTATCGGCTTATGGGATGCCGAGTGTGTCAGTCATGGAAGACTGATTGGGGTTTGTCACTATGGATTTTCAATCATAGTCGTGTCGATAGGCATCTCCTGTAAACAGTTAACCTTCTCAAACCCGGGTGCAACAACTGCAGTTAATTTATACACCTGATTTTTGATAAATACAACCTGAAATTCTGTCTTGTAGGCGTCAGTACGCGGGGGCCGTTTTATTGATGAAGCCGTTGCGGTGTAGAACCATAACCGCATTCCCGCGCATAAGTAGTGACTTTGCAATTGTTCATTGATTGCTTAGTCAATATTGATTGTGTCCGATAAATTATGCAAATTCCGATTAATTGTCCTTAGTATTAAGACACTCATCTATTCTGGGCGGATTAGATTGCAGTCCAAGCAAGTATTATGTCCGATATTATTGACAATAATGCAATATTTGCATAAAGTAACGGACATGGCTAGATCTTTTCATCCTCCTTTTTTATCTGTCACAAAGCAGCTGACTGCCCTTGGCGAGCGGCTGCGAGATGCCCGGCTACGCCGTGAGTTGACAACCGTGCTTTTTGCCGAGCGGCTTGGCGTATCACGAGATACGCTGAACCGTTTGGAAAAGGGGGATCCCAATATCGCCATTGGTACTTATATGAAAGCCTTGCGGATATTAGGCTTGGACCAGGATATCGATCAAGTGGCCAAGGACGATATTGTTGGCCGCAAACTACAAGATCGGGCGTTGTCTCCTCGAAGAAATGCCCAAATGGACACTACTGCCATAGCGGCCGCTGCGCGGCTTCGTCTTGCAAAAACGGCTGCGCTAGAGAATGAAAACCCAAGAGAACGAAACCGGGAAATCCTTTCCCGGTTGCTGAAGAGGCGGGGCAAAGGGAATGCCAATGGCGAAAAATAATCCTGCACGAGATGTCTTCGAAGTTTTTCTCGACGCCCATGAGCTTGATTATTCCGGTCCCGTTGGCACGCTTTATCGTGACAAGATTCGCACCGCTCTGCCACCATCCTTTGAATACAACACAGAATGGATTACCCAGCAACTGTTCATGCTGGATCCTAGATTAGAGCTATACAGCGGGGAACAACACCCTGTCGGAAACTCATTTTCCTTTGGGGTCTTTCTGGACTCGGCTCCTGACCGCTGGGGCCGCGTACTCATGGAACGACGCGAAGCCATCCAAGCCAAAAAAGAGGGGCGCACCCGCAGAACGCTTCAGGAAATGGATTTTCTACTCGGGGTGCATGACTATACTCGACAAGGTGCCCTGCGCTTTCGCCGCCCAGATGGCCCATTCCTGGATAACAGCGAACTACCTACTCCATCTGTGACTGATCTTAACGAGTTAGCATCAATCTGTGACCGTTTGGAGGAAGAGGGGGTTGAGGAACTTCCTGAGTATGAGAAGTGGCTTTCCTTGCTGATTGCCCCTGGTTCATCTCTTGGCGGCACCCGACCGAAAGCTAATTTCGAAGAGAATGATGGCAGTCTCTGGATCGCGAAGTTTCCAGCGAAAAAAGATATTTACGACGTTGGCGCTTGGGAGCTCGTGATACATCGTCTGGCTGAAAAAGCAAAAATCTGGGTACCTCCCTCGCATTCGATCCAGCTCGCATCCAAGTATCACACCTTTTGTGTAAAGCGATTCGACCGGACAGGGTACTCTCGGCGAATGTATGCGTCAGCCATGACTCTGCTTGAGAAAAAGGACGGCGAATCTGGTAGCTATCTGGAGATGGCCGAGTTCATCAGCAACCAAGGCGCAAGCGGCTCTATTCAAATCGACCTGTCTCAGCTATTTCGGCGCGTTCTTTTTAACGTGCTAGTCAGCAATCGGGATGATCACCTACGCAATCATGGATTTATCCGGGTTACAGACGGATGGCGGCTTTCGGATGCGTTCGACATGAATCCGAATCTGAACAAGGAAATCCACGCACTCGCGCTGGATGATGCCAGTCCCGAGCCTGACATCGAGGTCGTCATGTCCACCGCCGAGTTTTACCGTCTGACAAATGACGAGGCATTAGATATCTTAGAGGAAGTCGTCGATGTCATATCTGGATGGCCAGAAGTAGCCAAGGGTTTGGGATTGTCGGCTGCCGAAAGCGATAGAATGAAGTCGGCTTTCCTAATATAAGGCACAGCCGAGGTTAATGCGTGGAGCTACGATAAATTCGAAGCCAAGCGATCAAAATGACATTTGAGACTTGCCGCCCGTATTGGTCGAGGAGCTCAAGAGAGTGAGAGGCTTGTGCTGATACAGCTTTATCGTTCAATTTTCCCACGATACCCCCCTGCGAATAAATCAAGAAATACCCCCGTATATACCCCCAAAAGAATGAGACAGAACGACACTGGTAGATATTCATTGATACCTGATGATACAACGCTTAAAGACGGCTTTCCATTGATTATATTGATATTTTTTCGGGATATAACGCTACAAGGCAATAAAAAAGCCACCTGCGAGGGTGGCTAATTTATTGATATTGGTGGAGACGGCGGCTATCACATCTTGCCATGTAAGGCACGCAGTTGCAGGGTTTGTTTTTTTATAATTTTTTTGTTGCCCCCAATGTTGCCACCTGTTGAGGCGTGCTGCTCGATATTTTGACTTCTACAAGAGCACCATGCGCCTGACTAACCTGCACGCCATGGGCCGCCAACTGCCGGTCCACGTCCTCAAACATGGCAGACAATACAGCTTCCTGCCTTCCGCATTTACCTGAAATAAACTACTTGTCGTCATGACACTCTCCTGTATATGATGAATTTACGAACTTTGGTTAGCCGGTTTGTCAACCCGTGTGCCTGTTTGACTCTGCAATGCGCGCCTGTGCCCAGGCTTCCACATCCGCAGCATCCCATGCGGTGCAATTGGCTGACAGCTTCAGTGGCCTCGGGAATGTTCCGTTCTTCACCCACTGCCACAGGGTACTGGGCGCAACCCCGCCCGCAATTTCTCGAACCTGCGGCAGGCGCAGAAAGCGAGTGATTTGTGTATTGTTTTGCTGCATTTCAATATCTCCTTTTGTATCCGCCCACGTCGGGCAAAAAGGAGATTACAGAAAAAGTTGTGCCATTTCTGCCAAAATTGGCACGATTTTCAGGCGCCTTTGATAGGTGGACTTGTCAGCGAGAATTTTTGTTAAACTTGATGACATATATGCAGATTGCGTATATTTATCGGCATAAAAACTACATTCATTGACAGGATGACTTAACGGCTGCACAACGCAAAACCCTCAAGGAATTTCTTAAGCTGGAACTGGATGCAAGGAGAAGCAAATGAAGCGCGACCTGTTTGAAGAACTGAAAGAAGGATTCAATGCCTTGCAATCCGCACGTGATGGCAAGATCACCCTGCGTCAACATGTGGTTGAAAAAAACCAGCACTCTTCATTACTCCCGAGGAGCTGATGTCTCTGCGGGAAAAACTCCATATGTCGCGTACCGTGTTCGCCAGATATTTACGCACGAACGAGCGCACATTGGAAAACTGGGAGCAGGGCCGAGCCAGCCCGAACGCCCAGGCGGCCATTCTGATCCGTATGGTTGAGCGTTACCCAGATACGGTAGAACGTCTCTCAACGATTTGATTTTCCGGCAAACAGATTGAAACCGGATGCCAGGTCAATATCCATTAATTGAAAAAGCAGGATGATTTTGCCATGCAGCAACTCGATATCTTTGCAGACTCAGAGCCGATACAGCGTGCCAATGATTTGATTGCCGCTTTGGTAAATTTAGATCAGGCTGCTGCACAACAGGCCATCCGCGGTCTGGCGGCCGCCGACCCACATCATGAAGGGCTGCACAAATTCCATATGCTTTGTAATTTTCTGGATCATTGGACCGAGCGTTTTAACGAATCGGATGGAGAAGAGATTTCGGCAACCCTTGTTGCTGAAGAGCAATGGATCCGTGAACAGATTGTACCTGCAGCCTCTGTGATGGGTTCGGCCGGCGATGTGCTGCTTCGCAAGGTCTGGGGAGTAATGGCAAAATTGTCAGAAAATACCGGCATCGATCCAAAACACCCCGATTGTTTCGCCGCCGAACTCTATTTGCGCGCGTATCAATTTAACAATGCCGTGCGGACTGCCAAAGCGCTGCCGGGCGCTGATATGCGCGCAGCGCTACAACGCTGGCTGGCCTTGGGGTATGCCGGTTCTGGTGAAATGGAACAAGCAAGACGCGCTGCGTTACGGTTTGCCTGGTTGTCGCCGCAGGAGTTTGACCGCTTTGTAGATGAGATGCACGATAAGGAACTCGCGCGCGACTGGAATAAATTCCAGGCAGACCTTGAAGATCTTGACGCAACGTGGTTTCCGGCCTGGTGTGCCAATGAGAAAAAGGCCGATACGCCGGTACTGGATAATCTTCCCGCCAATGACGGAGGCTCGGCATATCGACTGGTCGTGAGTCTTGGTTTACGCGAGCGCGCCGGTATCGGTCGCGCAGTATTCGAGGAAAGGGCGCGATTGAAACAATTAAACGAAACTTTCTTTGCTTATTACATGAGGCGTCGTGACAATCCTGCTGCCCGCATGAAATAGCATGATTTTCAAGAGCCTTTGATAGATGGACTTGTCAGCGTGTCAATCAATGCGCAAGATTTAAATGGCTAAGGATTTAAACGAGTGCGCAAGGCTGACCAAGTAATTTCGGGATTAAATTATGGATGCCATCGTCGAATACAGTCCATGTTCGCCAAGGGTGAAGTGCGCTTACATCACGCACAAGTCAAGTGAATGGTAAACTGACTGGAAATGTTGAATTTCAATGGGTCTTGGACTGTTGGCAAAACTAATACATGCACAAAAGAGAATTATCAGAGCGCGACATCTGTACAAAGTTTATCACCCCGGCCATTCAGCAAGCGGGGTGGCAGCAGCACGAATTTCGTGAGGAGGTTCAGCTGACGGATGGCCGTGTCATGGTACGCGGCAAATTAGCCGCACGGATCAAGAACCCAGAATCAAAAGGCGGCCCAAAGCGCGCCGACTATGTGCTCTATGCCAGACCAGGCGTTCCAATCGCAGTTGTTGAAGCCAAGCATAACAAATACCCCGTTGGACACGGCATGTCGCAAGCATTGGCCTATGCCGAGCTTTTGGATGCACCGTTTGCCATTAGCAGCAACGGCGATGGTTTCTTGCTACAAGACCGCACGGGTTTGACTCAACCCGTAGTGCGTGAGTTGACTATCAATGAATTCCCTACGTTAGCAAGTTTGTGGCTTATTTACCAAGAGTGGAAAGGGCTAACTGATCCAGCAGCAGTAAAACTCGTGGAGCAACCGTTTCACGCTGACGGAAGTGGACGCGAGCCACGTTATTACCAACGCGTTGCCATCAACCGCGCCATTGAAGCCATCGCCAAAGGTCAACAGCGCATCTTGCTGGTCATGGCAACGGGTACCGGTAAAACCTATACGGCTTTCCAGATCATCTGGCGTCTTTGGAAAGCCAAGGCAAAAAAACGCATTCTCTTTTTGGCTGACCGCAACATACTTGTTGATCAAACCATGCAGCAGGATTTCGCGCCATTTGGTGAGGTAATGCATAAGATCACTAACCGTGAGATCAAGAAAAACTATGAAATCTACCTGGCGCTCTATCAGGCTGTTACTGGCAAGGAAGAGTGGAAACAAATTTACCGTCAGTTTCCCGCCGATTTTTTTGATCTAATTGTCGTTGATGAATGTCATCGTGGCAGCGCGGCGGATGATTCCGCCTGGCGCGAGGTGCTCGACTATTTTTGCGATGCGACTCATATTGGCATGACCGCCACGCCCAAAGAAGTAAAACCAAAGAAAGGGACTCAGCAAATAACCGATCCTGAGTTTAATCTTAAATACTTCGGCAACCCCATCTACACCTATTCCCTCAAGCAAGGCATTGAAGACGGCTTTCTTGCTCCCTACAAGGTGATCCGCATTGCCACTGATGTTGATGCGGTGGGTTATACGCCTGAAAAGGGCAAGGTGGATAAACTTGGCCAAACCGTTGAACAGCGTCAATACAATACCCAGGACTTTGACCGCAACCTTGTGCTGGGAAAACGTACGCAGCTCGTCGCCAGCAAGATATGGGAATATTTAAAAAATACTGATCCAATGGCCAAGACCATCGTGTTTTGCGATGATCAGGATCACGCAGAGCGCATGCGTCAGGAGTTGGTCAAACTGATTCCTGCCGCTAGCCATAACCGGCGTTATGTGATGCGCATTACCAGCGATGATAATGAGGGAAAAGCACAGCTCTCATATTTTATCGATAATGATGAACCTTATCCGGTTATTGCCACCACATCCAAGCTTCTTACAACAGGCGTGGATGCAAAAACCTGCAAGCTCATCGTGCTGGATCAGAGTATCAACTCGATGACGGAGTTCAAGCAGATCATTGGTCGTGGCACCCGTCTGCGCGAGGACTACAACAAACTTTACTTCACTATCATGGATTTTAAGGGCGCCACTCGCCTTTTTGCCGACCCTGACTTTGACGGCGAGCCGGTGGTGATCTATGAGCCTAAGCCCGACGATCCAGTCGTTCCGCCAGACGACATCAATCCGCCTGGCATTGACGAGCCAGAACCGCCGCCCTATGGTCCCGACCCTACTGGTGGGGACGATACACCACCCGGTGGAGATACCGGGGGCGACCGCATCAAATACGTGATTGATGATGTGAATGTTCGTGTAGCTGTCGAGCGCTCGCAATACCTTGATGCCGATGGAAAGCTCATCACCGAGGACTACCGCATCATGCTCAGGGACGATATCAAAAAAACCCTGCAAGCGGAGTTCGGAAACCTCACAGATTTTCTGCGCCGATGGAATAGTGCCGAACGGAAACAGGCGGTCCTCGAAGAGATGGCCGAACACGGCGTGCCGCTGGAAATTCTGCAACAGGCCGTTGCCAACGGCAGCGAGCTTGACGCATTTGATCTAGTCGCACATGTCGCCTTCGATCAGAAGCCGCTCACCCGGCGCGAGCGGGCCAACAACGTCAAAAAGCGCGATGTGTTCGGCAAATACGGCGAACAAGCCCGTGCGGTGCTTGAAGCCTTGCTCGACAAATTTACCGACCATGGCGTGCAGGACATTGAAGATGCCAAGGTGCTCGAACTGCCGCCTTTCGACCAGTTCGGCAGCAAGACGCAAATCCGGCGTGGCATCTTTGGCAGCATTGAGCAATACACACTGGCCGTTCATGAGCTGGAACAGGCGCTCTATGACTCATCCGAACAGAAGCAAGCCTGACCGAATAATTAATACGAAAAGATAACAATGAATCTAAGCAGCACCATCAAGTCCATTCAGGACATCATGCGCAAGGACGACGGCGTCGATGGCGACGCACAACGTCTGGGGCAGCTCACCTGGATGCTTTTTCTTAAAGTCTATGATCAACGCGAAGAAGAATGGGAAGACGACAACCTCGACTACAAGTCGCCGCTGCCCGAGCGCTTTCGCTGGCGCAACTGGGCGAAATATCTCCCCGATGCCGAAGGCAAGAAGAAGCCACAGATTGCCGGCAGCGACCTGATCTCTTTCGTCAATAATGAGCTGTTTCCGGCGCTGAAGGAAAAGATCGACGCCAGCCAGAGCCCGTCGCACAAGGTCATCAAGCAAGTATTCGAGGACTCCAACAACTACATGAAATCCGGCCCGCAAATGCTGGCCGTGATCGAAAAGCTGGAAGACGCCATCAACTTCCACGATTTCAAAACCCGCGCCAGCCTGGGCGATGTTTACGAGCAGATGCTTGGCGACCTGCGCGGCGCCGGCAATGCGGGCGAGTTCTACACCCCGCGCGCCATCACCGCTTTCATGGTGGATCGAGTCAACCCCAATCTGCAAAAGCGCGAAACCGTGCTCGATCCGGCCTGCGGTACAGGCGGTTTCCTGACTGCCGCCATCGATCACTTTCGCAATCAGATCACCACCGAATCCGGCACGGGACATCAAAATGCCAT
>JAJXTL010000044.1 GCA_021783855.1 Pseudomonadota bacterium | reverse complement strand
CCGGGCTTGATCCCCATTGATAACTGCGTCTGGATCATCGTTCTCTCTTCGATACTCATCTGCTTGTATATTTTTCCCATGCAACATTTTCCTCTAAAAATGTTGCACTTGGTTTTTGAGCGCGCCCCTTGATTCGGCAACTCACCATTTGAGCAATAATCAAAGATTGGTTAACACATTGAATATTTTTGTATTTTTCGTGAATTTAGTGGACAACTACGGTTTTTAGGTTTATTCATTGCTTGATTCCGGCTTTCGCCGGAATAACGGCCTAATGGATTTTTTAGGTTTATTCGAAATTTCAGGAAAATGGGTGTAGCCTCCCTGTCATCAGATTACACAGGCAGAACAATATGACCGATTGTTGCTCGTCTTCCGACTGCAAAACCACGCATCCGAAGAAACACCGCTGTCCCGTCAATGGGATTGAATACGCCGAAGTCACGCCCAGAACCATTACCCACCACATAAAAAATTCGTGGCAATGGCAGGATAAGGGGCAACGCTATTTTTTCTGCGATGACCCCGGCTGTGAGGTCGTCTATTTCGGCGAAGACGGCTCGACCATCCTCGCGTCGCAGTTGCGCACCCCGGTGGGCGTGAAGGATGCAGCGGGCGATGCCCTGCTTTGTTATTGCTTCGGCGTCACCCGAGCCGATGCCCTGAATGATCCCGAAATCCGCAATTTTGTCGTTGCTCAAACCAAACAAGGGTTGTGCGCATGCGACACAAGAAACCCCTCCGGGCACTGTTGCCTGAAGGATTTTCCGCGCAAATGAATCACATGCTCAATTACGCAGAATACGTAAAAATCTTCATCGGCTTGCTGGCGATCATCAACCCATTCGGGGCGATTCCCATCTTTATCAGCATGACGGCGGACCAGAACAGCGCACAGCGCAAAAAAACCATCGATCGGGTGGCCATCGGGGTGATCGTCATCTTGCTGGCATCGCTGTTTTTCGGTGATCTGATGCTGACGTTTTTCGGCATCACTATTGCGTCCTTCCGGGTGGGCGGCGGCATTCTGATCCTGTTGATGGCTATCGCCATGTTGCACGCCAAAACCAGCTCTATCCGGCAGACCGATGAAGAGGCGGACGAGTCGATCGACAAGGAATCCGTCGCCATCGTGCCGCTGGCCATGCCGTTGCTGGCCGGCCCCGGCGCCATCAGCAGCGTGATACTGGCGGCGCACAAATCGACAGGGATTGTTCATTATGCGATCATCGCGCTGGGTATTGCGCTGCTGGGGCTGGTGGTCTGGGGGGTGCTGCGTCTGTCGCCCTGGATCGCGACCCGCATCGGCGCGACGGGGATCAATATTTTTACCCGCATCATGGGACTGATCCTCGCGGCAATTGCGGTCGAGTTTATCGCCAGCGGCCTGCAGGGCTTGTTCCCTGTGCTGGCTGCCGGTACGAAGGCCGGATGAGGTTTCAGCGCGGCAGTTTGCTGTGCGTAAAATCGACCCGACGGTTTTCCTTCCAGCAACTTTCTTCATGGCAGGTGAGGCGCGGCTTTTCTTCACCGAAGCTGGCTGTCTTGATTCTGGAAGCGTCGATGCCCAACACCAGCATCACCTTGCGGACGGCGGCGGCTCGTGCGTCGCCCAGCGCAAGATTATATTCATCGCTGCCGCGTTCATCCGTATTGCCTTCCAGCGTCACGCTATCATTCGGGTGTGAGTTCATAAAGTCAGCCTGCTGCTGAATGATGGCGTTGTACTCCGGCTTGACATCGACTGTGCCGTAATCAAAATACACGCTGCGTAAATCGCGAATCTGCGCGGCTTGTGCGGCCAGTGCCTGTGCATCTACATCAGACCGGGAAAGCACGCCGGTTTGAGGGGTGTTTGCGGATGTCGTCGATGGTTGTGAGCCTTGTTTTATCGGGGCAGGCGTGGAGGATGCGCATGCTGCGAGCACCATGGATACTGCAATCACAAGTTTTTTCATGTTCCCTCTGTCTGATTGATACAATTTAATGTGAAACTCGCGTAGCGATTCGTTTGTTCGGCTTCGTCCCCCTCGCTGCGATCTCCCCTCCGGGATAACCAGCCACTTGCCAGCTTGCTGGCTTAGTGGATTGGCTAGTCGTTTCACCAGAGGGTTTGGGTGAGGGAAACTTGCCATGCCCGTTAGTGCAAGCGCAATTTTCGACCTGTTTATTCGTCGGCAGTTCAGTTTAACAAGCGCGTATTGCAGATGAAATAATAGTCGCACACTGCGTTTTAAGACATCAACGGAACTTATTCCAATGAAATATGTTCTGAGCGTACCTGTAGTAGAGTAGCATGCGGCGAGCCAAGGATGGGGCGTGCAAGCATCAGGCATGACTATAAGAACTTAAAGGAGACTTTTACATGTTTAAAAAAGTGATATATGGATTGTTGACGGCCATGCTGATCTCGAACGGGATTGCCTTTGCAGAAGATTCACCCACGCTCGATCAGGTCTACAAGGCAACTCAGGCCGGCAAACTGGACGAAGCGCAAGGAATGATGAATACCGTTCTTCAGCAGCATCCGAACAGCGCCAAGGCGCATTTCGTGGAGGCGGAAATTTTGGCCAAACAGGGTCAGATGGGCAAGGCCGAAGCCGAACTGAGCAACGCCGAACAACTGAAGCCTGGCCTGCCATTTGCCAACCCTCAGTCTGTGCAGAACCTGAAAAACCGGATCAGCGCCGCCCGCCATGCAAGCCCGGTTTCCGCCGACAATTTTCAACCGGCGGAAAGAGGCAATACTTTTCCGTGGGGATTATTGCTGATAGGTGGCGGCGTGATCGCGATCCTGTTTTTCATCATGCGCGCCGTTGCGTCGCGTAATTCCGTGATGGCTCCCCGCAATCAGCCGGGCTATCAACCGGGCATGCAGGGTCCGGCACCGATGCAGCCCTATGGTCAGCCATACGGCGGCGGAATGGGCCCGTCCGGCGGCGGCATGGGTGGCGGGATGGGCAGCGGAATCATGGGCGGACTGGCAACCGGTGCGGCAGTTGGCGTGGGAATGGTGGCCGGTGAAGCGCTGGCACATCACTTCATGGATGGCAGTTCTGCCGGCAGCGGCGTGGCCCCTCTGGCAGATTCATGGAGTGATTCGTCCAACAATATGGGCGGCGCAGACTTCGGCATCGCGGACAACTCGTCCTGGGACGACAGTTCAAACATCGCCGACTCCGGCGACAGCGGTAGCGACTGGGGCTGATCCGCCCTTGCAGGATCGCTTTCAACTTTCTGCCCACAGGCATCCCGGACTTAAGTTTCGGGATGCCCTTATTTATCAGTCCTCTTCTGCTTTACTTTCAAACGACGGTTTGATATGTTGCGCTTCGCAGTTCGCATTGAACTCCCGCCTTCAAAAAGACCCGTCAAATTTGCATAGGTTGCAAAAGCGACCGACGATATTGCTACGCAAGTCGAGATGAGTGGTGCGAACTGCCTGAATACAGAATGAGAAGCCTCGCAAAAAACGGCCGTTTCGCAAACGTTTAAGCCGGCGACACCCGTTGGTACACGACCTTCCGTTACAAATCAACATGCTATCATGCTCGCCCTGGCAAAGTTGCCGGGCTATTTAAAGTTATGCCACTCACTCAAATGTCACCGGGATCAACAAGATGATGTTTTTAATGAAAAACAAGGTTGCCAGCCTGCCTGCGGGACTGGCTATGGTGCTGGCGCTGGCCGGATGCGAAAAACCACAGACCGCGCCACCCGGAAAGGGCCCCGTGCCGGTAGGGGTCGTCGTCGTCAAAACACAAAAAGTATTTATTACTACAGAGTTGCCCGGTCGCACTTCTCCCTACCAGATTGCCGAAGTGCGTCCGCAGATCGCCGGCATCGTTCAGCAGCGGCTTTTCAAGGAAGGTGCGGACGTAAAGGCCGGTCAGACGCTGTACCAGATCGACCCGGCGCTCTACAAAGCGACCTTCGACAGTGCGGCGGCTAATCTGGCCAAGGCACAAGCCAGCTTGCAGACGGTAAGACTCAAGACAGACCGGTACCGTGAACTGATAAAGATCAACGCGGTGAGCCGCCAGGATACCGATGATGCGGATGCCGCGCTCAAGCAGGCAGAAGCCGATGTAGCCGCCAACAAGGCTGCCGCAGATACCGCACGCATCAATCTCGATTACACCCGAATCACGTCACCCATATCGGGACGTATCGGCATTTCGACGGTAACGCCAGGCGCTTTGCTGACGGCCAGCCAGCCCGTTGCGCTCACTACGGTGCAACAACTGGATCCGATCTATGTCGATATTATCCAGCCTATCTCGGAACTCATGCGCATGAAACATGCTCTGGCAAGCGGCCAACTCAAGAGGGCAGGTCAGGATGCCGCCAAGCTCAGGCTGGTAATGGACGACAACACGCCCTACGCGCTGGAAGGAAAACTGGAATTTTCCGATGTCACGGTCGATCAGGGTACCAATACTGTCACTTTGCGCGCCGTATTCCCCAATCCCGGACATGATCTTTTGCCCGGCATGTTCGTGCGCGCCACGCTTGAAGAAGGCGTGAATGAACAGGGCATCCTTGTCCCGCAGCAAGGCGTGACGCATGACGCCAGAGGACAGGCCACCTCACTGGTTCTGGGTGCGGACGGCAAGGTAGAGCTGCGCGTCCTGAAGCTGGGGGAAGCGGCTGGCGACATGTGGGTGGTGAAAAGCGGCTTGAAAGTCGGCGACCGGCTGATCGTTGAAGGACTGCAAAAGGTCAAGCCCGGCGCAACCGCAGTGGCGCTTGACGCCCCTTCCGCCACCGCCAAGCCGTAAGGAGCCGCCCCAATGTCACGTTTTTTTATTGATCGTCCGATTTTTGCGTGGGTGATCGCCATTGTCATCATGCTGGCCGGGGTTTTGTCCATCATAGGCCTGCCTATCGCACAATATCCGGCCATTGCACCGCCGGCCGTCGCGATCAGCGGCTCTTACCCCGGCGCTTCCGCCAAAACGGTTGAAGATTCGGTCACTCAGGTGATCGAACAGAAGATGAAGGGTATCGACGGTCTGAGCTACATGGCGTCGAGCAGCGATTCGTCCGGTGCGGTAAGTATCACGCTGACCTTTGAAAACGGCACTAATCCCGACATCGCCCAGGTTCAGGTGCAAAACAAACTGCAACTTGCGATGCCGTTACTGCCGCAGGTCGTTCAGCAGGAGGGATTGACGGTTGCCAAGTCAACCAAAAACTTTCTGATGGTGATGGCCTTCGTTTCCGAAGACGGAAAAATGAATCAGGCCGATCTGGGTGACTATGTTGCGGCCAACGTACTCGACACGGTGAGCCGCGTTAAAGGCGTGGGCGACACCATCATGTTCGGCGCCCAATATGCCATGCGCATCTGGCTGGATCCCGCCAAACTCGACAGCTATAAGCTCACGCCTATCGATGTAAGCGACGCGATCCAGACTCAGAATGCCCAAGTTTCCTCCGGGCAATTAGGCGGCACGCCGGCCATCAAGGGTCAGGAGCTCAACGCCACCATCACGTCACAAAGCCGTTTGCAGACCCCCGAGCAGTTCGGCAGGATCATTCTCAAGACGAACAGCGGCGGCGCTGTGGTACATCTGAGCGATGTCGCGCGCATCGAACTGGGCAGCGAAAATTACGGCACGCTGGCGCGCTTCAATACACATCCTGCCACCGGCGTTGCATTCAAGATGTCGACCGGCGCCAACGCACTCGATACCGCGGAAGCGGTGAAGGCCAAGATCAACGAACTGTCGAAGTTCTTTCCGCCCGGCATGAAGGCGGTAGTCGCCTATGACACCACGCCGTATGTCAAACTATCGATCAAGGAAGTGATCAAGACATTGCTGCAGGCCATCGTGCTGGTATTTCTGGTCATCTACCTGTTCCTGCAGAATTTCCGCGCCACCCTGATCCCTACCATCGCCGTGCCGGTGGTGCTGCTGGGTACTTTTGCCATACTCGATGCCTTTGGCTACTCGATCAATACGCTCACCATGTTCGCCATGGTTTTAGCCATCGGTCTGCTGGTCGATGACGCTATTGTCGTGGTGGAAAATGTCGAGCGTGTCATGTCCGAGGACGGTCTGTCGCCCAAGGAGGCCACGCAAAAGTCGATGGGCCAGATTACCGGCGCACTGGTTGGCATCGCGATGGTGCTGTCAGCCGTGTTTATCCCCATGGCCTTTTTCAGCGGTTCTGCCGGCGTGATCTACCGTCAGTTTTCCGTCACCATCGTCTCCGCCATGGTGTTGTCGGTTCTTGTCGCCCTGATCCTGACGCCTGCGCTGTGCGCCACGCTGCTCAAGCCGGTGGCAAAAGGCGAACATATCGTGCATCGCGGTTTCTTCGGCTGGTTCAACCGCATGTTCGATCGTTCAAACAAGGGTTATCAAAGCGCGGTCAGCCGCATCATCCATCGCAGCGCCCCCTATCTCATCGTCTACGTTCTGGTGGTAGCCGCAATGGCCGCGATTTTTTTACACCAGGCCAGCGGTTTTCTGCCGGACGAAGATCAGGGGATACTTTACAGCCAGATTGTGCTTCCCGCAGGTGCCACGCAGGAACGCACACTCAAGGTCATCCAACAGGTCGAGCATCATTTTCTGGTGGATGAGAAGGATTCCGTCGCGACCATGTTCGGCGTGGCCGGCTTCAGCTTCGGAGGCAGCGGGCAGAATGCGGGCCTGGCCTTTGTCCGCCTAAAACCATGGGACGAGCGCACGCGTCCTGACCAGAAGGCGCAGGCCATCGTTGCGAACGCCATGAAGTCCTTCTCGCATATCCGCGATGGCATGGTATTCGCCTTCGCCCCGCCGGCAGCGCTTGAACTGGGTAACGCGAACGGCTTTGATCTGGAGTTGCAGGATCGCGCGGGTCTTGGCCATGACAAACTGATGGCAGCGCGCAACCAGTTGCTTGGGATGGCTTCCAAGGATCCGCTGTTGTTTGCGGTGCGGCCTAACGGCCAGGAAGATACGCCGGAATACCGTCTGGATATCGACCAGCAAAAAGCCAGCGCGCTGGGCCTTTCCCTGAATGACATCAATACAACGCTGAGCATTGCCTGGGGTAGTTCCTATGTGAATGATTTTGTCGACAAGGGGCGTGTCAAGCGAGTCTTTCTGCAAGGCGACGCGCCTTCGCGGATGTTGCCGCAGGATATAGGCAAATGGTTCGTACGCAATGCCAAGGGTGACATGGTGCCTTTCTCGGCCTTCGCAACCGGCCACTGGGCTTACGCTTCACCGCGCCTTGAGCGATACAACGGCCTGCCTTCCGTCGAAATTCAGGGTTCAGCCGCGCCCGGCAGAAGCTCGGGTGAAGCGCTGGCCGAAATGGAAAAACTGGTGAGCCAGTTGCCCCCCGGTATCGGCTTTGAATGGACCGGGCTTTCGGATCAGGAGCACAGCTCGGGCTCTCAGGCGCCTGCCTTGTATGCCGTGTCGCTGCTGTTCGTTTTCCTTTGCCTTGCCGCATTGTATGAAAGCTGGTCCATCCCCTTCTCGGTGATGCTGGTCGTGCCGCTTGGTATTTTTGGTGCCTTGCTTGCCTCAAGTCTGCGTGGTTTTGCCGACGATGTATTTTTGCAGGTCGGATTGTTGACCACGGTCGGTTTGTCGGCCAAAAATGCCATCCTGATCGTGCAGTTCGCCAAGGTTCAGATGGAACATGGGGGCGGTCTGATCGAATCGACCCTGGAAGCCGTGCACATGCGATTGCGTCCTATCCTGATGACTTCACTGGCTTTCGGGTTCGGCGTGCTGCCGCTCGCGATCAGTCACGGCGCCGGCTCCGGCGCCCAGAACGCCATCGGTACCAGCGTGCTGGGCGGCATGCTCAGCGCCACGGCCCTGGGCATCTTCTTTGTGCCGTTGTCCTTTGTGCTGGTGCGTCGCATGTTCAAGGTCAGGCAACACGAATCTAGTCACGAGGAGGATCGATAAAATGAACAGATATTGCCTTTCCCTTCTCGCGCTCGCCATTCTGACCGGTTGCGGCACGCTTGCGCCGGACTATCGGCGCCCTGCTCCGCCCGTATCGGGCAACTGGCCTGTGGGCCCTGCCTATTCAACCCTGCCTGCCGGGCAAAGCGTAGCGGCTGTCGACTGGCATGAATTCGTCACCGACCGCAAGCTGCAGCAGCTGATAGCACTGGCGCTGAACAACAACCGCGACTTGCGAGTTGCGGCGTTGACTATCGAAAAAACACAGGCGCAATATCAGATTCAGCGCGCCAACCTTTTTCCGCACATCAATGCCAACGCGACACATTACGCCACGCTGACCCCGGCTGGCATTTATCCTTTCGGCGGAGCCTTTGCACTGAAATATTACAGCGTCGGACTGGGCTTCAATGCTTACGAGCTCGACTTTTTCGGCCGCATCCGCAGCCTGAAGAATCAGGCGCTGGAGTTGTATCTTGGCACCGTCGAGGCGCAACGCAGCGCGCAGATCAGCCTGGTTGCCCAGATTGCAACGACTTATATGGCGCTGGCTGCGGATCAGGAACATCTCGCTCTGTCACAAAATACGTTGAAGACTCAGCAATCAACTTTTGCGATGGACAAGCGGCGCTTCGAATTGGGAGTGGCTTCGCAACTGGACCTGAGTCAGGCAGAGACGGCTGTCGATACTGCGCGCGGTGACGTCGCCCGCTATACCGGGGTCGTGGCGCAAGACTTGAATGCCTTGACCTTGCTGGCAGGCACTGCAATACCGACCGAGCTGCTGCCTTCGGCATCCATCATGTACGTCACCGGCGTTCGTGATTTTCCGGCCGGCTTGCCTGCGGATCTCTTGCAAAATCGCCCGGACATCATGGCAGCGGAGCATCAGCTCAAGGCAGCCAATGCAAACATCGGTGCAGCACGTGCGGCATTCTTCCCGAGCATCACATTGACGAGTTCCGTAGGTACCGCCAATAATCAATTGTCGAACTTGTTCACCCCTGGTTCGGGTGCATGGCAATTCACACCGCAGATCAATTTGCCGATCTTTGATGGCGGCAGCAATACTGCCAATCTGAAAGTCGCGAAAGCGGATCGAGGAATTTATCTGGCACAGTACGAGAAGTCCATCCAGACCGCGTTCCGTGAAGTGGCCGACGCGCTGGCCGATCACGGCACTCTGGATGAGCAGGTGGCGGCGCAGCAATCCCTGGTTGATGCCACAACGCTTAGTTTCAAGCTCTCGGACGCACGCTTTCAAAAAGGCGTGGACAGCTACCTGGCCGTCCTCGATTCACAACGCTTGCTGTACACGGCGCAACACGGTCTTATCAACCTGAAACTGGCCCAGGCGACCAATCTGGTCACCTTGTACAAGGCTTTGGGCGGCGGCGCAGCCGCTGCTGAAAGCGCGGCATCGACAGGAAACTGAATCTGAAATCTAGCAGCCTGTCGGACTTCAATTTTATTCTATGCAACCTATTGATTTTTAACAATTAAATATTTTCTTAATTTATACGCACATTAATGGAATCAATGAGTTACAAGACAAGTCCGACAGGCTCCTAGGAGCCTTACACGAGCCATGCTGAAAATGCCTGCATGCGTCCGGCCATGCAGGGGTCACTGCGTAAACAGATCGCAGGAAACGGCGGGCTCGTGCCAATACATGAGGGCCGGGAGCACCCGCATATGATGCCAAGATAATGCCTGTGCTTAACTTGTCGCTATAATGGCATCATATTCCTACTTTCAAGCTGCCAATGTACCAGGGTTATTTTGGTCTTTCTGACGCACCGTTCTCCATCGCACCTGACCCGCGCTATCTCTACATGAGCCAGAGCCACCAGGAGGCGCTCGCTCACCTGCTTTACGGCGTGAATGGCGGCGGTGGCTTTGTACTGCTCACCGGCGAGGTAGGCGCCGGCAAGACCACGATATGCCGCTGCCTGCTTGAACAGATTCCCGAATCCTGTGATGTGGCGTACATATTCAATCCCAAGCAGACGGTAGCAGAGCTGCTCTCGACCATCTGTGCCGAATTTGGCATCGCCTGCCCGCCCGGCAACACCAGCGTCAAGGTATTTGTCGATTGCATCAATGCATACCTGCTCGACGCTCACGCCAGAGGCAGGCACACGGTATTGATTATCGATGAGGCGCAGAACCTATCGTCCGACGTGCTGGAGCAAATGCGGCTGCTTACCAATCTGGAAACCAATCAGCGCAAATTGTTGCAAATTATCCTGCTGGGTCAGCCTGAGCTGGCAGAGATGCTGGCGCGCCCGGAATTGAGGCAGCTTGCACAGCGGATTATTGCGCGCTATCACCTGGGAGCGCTGACCCGGCAGGAAGTCGCAGCCTATGTGCGTCATCGACTTGAGGTATCGGGCACGCAACGCCGGCTGTTCCCGACGGCATTGATGGGCCGGCTTTACCGCTTGAGCGGAGGAATCCCCCGCATCATCAACGTGCTATGCGACCGTGCCTTGCTGGGTGCCTACGTGCAAGGCCGGGAACGGGTCGATCGCGCAACCCTCAGGCAGGCAGCGCGCGAAGTGTTTCATCATCCGGCGGCACGCGGCAGATTGCGGCCCATCCTGGCAGTGCTGCTGGTCAGCGCGATAGTGGCGGGGCTGTACCTGACCGTTACGCCGCTCTATCACCTCAACCCTCTGGTGAAACGACTAGCCTATCCACTAAGCCAGCAAGCCGGCAAGTGGCTGGTTATCCCGAAAAAGGTGAACGCCAAGCCCGTGGCAGCCTTGCAGGCCAATCTGGAATGGCCCGCAGCAGAGCCGATTACGCATAGCCATGCGTTGGCTTACACTGCGCTATTTCGGGCATGGAGTAGGGAGTATCAGGGAAAGGACGAGTGCCTTCAGGCCGAAACGATGGGTTTACGCTGTCGTTCCGGGCGTGGCGGGCTGGATGAACTGCGTCAACTGAACCGTCCTGCCGTTCTGTTCATGCGCGATCATCAAGGTCATGAATTCTATGCAACGCTGACCCGGCTCGACAATCAATCCGCTACCTTTACTGTCGGCGCCGAAACCAGACAGGTTGCGCTTGGTGACCTGGCAGAACAATGGTCTGGAGATTACGTTTTGCTGTTGCGCACGCCGCCCGTTTCAAGCAGAAAGATTCAGCCGGGCGAAAGCGGGCCGGATGTGTTGTGGCTTGCCAGTCAGCTTGCGCAAATCAATGGCAAGGCTGCCGACGCCAACCCGGACGCGCTGTTCGACGAGTCCATGGTGCGCCAGGTCAAACAATTCCAACTTATTCATGGACTTGCCCCTGACGGCGTTGTCGGCTCGCAAACCATGATACGCCTGGGCAACGCGGCGGATTTGACGGCGCCCAGGCTCTTCCACGAGCAGGAAAAAAAATAGCCATGTCGTATATCCTGGAAGCGCTTAAAAAATCAGATCAGCAGCGTCAACGCGGTGCAACGCCGACATTGACGGCAGCACAGGCGACGGTGGTGGTGGAGAAACGACCCTGGCTTGTCTATTACGGCCTGCTTGCGGCGGTGCTGCTCGGCGCAGGCGTCGCGATCGGCTGGCTGCATCCATGGCAGGCGGAGCCGTCGGTTCATAAGGCAGAGTCCATCGCCGCAAGATTGCCGATATTACGCCAGACTGCGCCAGCGATGAAGAACGGGGTCCCTGAAACGACCGGAAATACAGCAAAGTTGTTGCCAGTGCCAAATGCAATTTACGCTGCGCAACCTGCTCCCATGATAAGCGCCAGATCACCGGAAATTTCTGAAACGCACATTGCCTCTGCACCCGTATTACCGGCTGACCAGACCGGTGCCGAACCGGAACAGCGAGCGATACCCATGTCTGAGCTGCCTCCCGCCATCCGTCAGGAGATCCCGTCCATAACGATTGAGGTCCACGCCTATTCAGACACCCCCGCGAGGCGCCTTGTCAGCATCAATTCACGGATACTGCATGAAGGCGAATCACTGACGCCGGCACTCAAACTGGAGCAGATCACGCCGGATGGCGTGATTTTCACCTACAAGGGGTATCGTTTTCAGCGCGGCATCCGATAATATCGACAGCCGGTTTGTATCGTTTATTGAATTTCGCCAACGGAAATTCGATGCGGCAGAGCGGATACTCAACCGGCACACTGTCAGCAGGGGCGGAGCGATAGCCTTTGATTTATAATCCCGGTCACATAACTAGCCGGAACTTATCATGCAGCAACTTACGATCACCCGCCCCGACGACTGGCATCTGCACCTGCGTGACGGTGCGCTGATGCAGTCGGTGCTGCCCGACACGGCCCGCCAGTTCGCACGCGCCATCGTCATGCCCAATCTCAGGCCGCCGGTTACCACGACAGCACAGGCGCTTGAATATCGACAGCGCATACTCGCGGCGCTGCCTGCGGATGCTGCGTTCGAGCCGCTGATGACCTTGTATCTCACCGACAACACGACAGCCGAAGAAATTCACAGGGCGCACGCAAGCGGTTTTGTATATGCGGTAAAGCTGTATCCGGCGGGGGCAACCACCAATTCCGATGCAGGCGTCACGGATATCCGCAAGGCTTACCCCGCTTTGACAGCAATGCAGCGATGCGGGATACCGCTGCTGGTGCACGGTGAAGTAACCGATCCGGCGGTGGACGTATTCGATCGCGAGGCGGTGTTTATCGATCAGGTGATGCTGCCGCTGTTGCGCGACATGCCCGGGTTGCGCGTGGTATTCGAGCATATCACCACCCGCAATGCCGTACAGTTCGTCGAGAGTGCAGCGGACAATATCGCGGCGACCATCACAGCGCATCATCTGCTGTATAACCGCAATGCCATGTTCAGCGGCGGCATACGCCCGCATTATTACTGCCTGCCGGTGTTGAAGCGCGAGCTGCACCGCGAGGCGCTGGGCGAGGCCGCAACAAGCGGCAGTAGCAAATTTTTTCTCGGCACAGACAGCGCGCCCCATGCCCAGTCTGCGAAGGAAACAGCTTGCGGTTGCGCGGGTATTTATACCGCCCATGCCGCGATCGAATTGTATGCACAGGCTTTTGAGCAACTGAGTGCACTGGACAAGCTGGAAGGATTCGCCAGTTTTTACGGGGCGGATTTTTACCACTTGCCGCGCAACAAACAGACCATCACACTCCGTCGAGAAGAATGGCAAGTGCCCGCGTCGCTGGGTTTCGGTGAGCATAGCCTTGTGCCGCTCAGGGCGGGTGAAACGATGCAATGGAAGCTGGCGGATTAAAATTTTGCCCGGTACATTCTGTTGAAAGGAACACAAATGCAAAAATATCGGGGAAGCTGCCATTGCGGTTCGATCACATACAATTTTACAGCGCCGGAAATCGACAAGGGATTGCGCTGTAACTGCTCTATTTGCATCAGAAAAGGCGCAATAATGACAGCATTCACCGTCGCGCCGGAAGAGATAGAGATTGAAGTAAGCAGGGATGCGTTATCAACCTATCAGTTTGGTCTAAAAACAGCCAAACACCACTTTTGTAATAAGTGCGGCATTTATACGTTTCACGAAACGATGAGAAAACCCGGTCACTACCGCCTGAACCTTGGCTGTATTGACGGTGTCCAGTCATTGGGGCTCCCGGTGGAAATTTTTGATGGTGCTTCAATATAGCGCCTTAAGATGAAACTGAGAGTATTTGATATGTCACTATCTTCCTATCTCAATATTTCGCCTGTCCTGGGCAGTCGCGTCTATCTGCATCCATCCTGCCAGGTTATCGGGGACGTGAAAATAGGCGATGACAGCTCGGTCTGGTGTAATACCGTGCTGCGCGGCGACGTGAACCGCATTGTGATCGGGCGCGGCAGCAACGTACAGGATCTGACCATGGGTCATGTGTCGCACGGGACGCCGGAAAAACCGGATGGCTCGCCGTTGATCATCGGCGACTATGTGACGATCGGTCATTCGGTGATTCTGCACGGATGCGACATAGGAAACGAGTGCCTGATCGGCATGGGCTCCATCATCATGGACGATGTAGTGATTCCTGAACATGTGATGATAGGCGCAGGCAGTCTGGTATCTCCGGGTAAAATACTTACGAGCGGTATGCTCTACATGGGCCGTCCTGCCAGGGCGGTGCGCGCGCTGACGATTGATGAGATCGCCTATCTCAGATATTCCGCCGAGCACTACATGGAAGGCAAGGACAATTACCTGAACGAATTGAAGCGAATGGAACATGAGCATGAGTAGCCAACAGGAAATATTGCGCGCCAAAGTCAATCTGGAAACAGCGCAAATGCAATGGCGTGACATGCAGCGCTATTTTGCCAGCGGCGCCGCACTTTTTGTATCCCCGGAACTGGATCTGGTCGAAACGGCGTTCCAGATGTCCGAGGATAATGCAGTATTGATCGCCCAATGGATGGCGGCCGGTCAGTTCGGCAAGGTCACGGATGAGCAGGCGCGCACCTGGCTGGAAACAGATGCGATACTATGGGCAGTGGTGGTCAGCCCGTGGGTGCTGGTGCAAGCTGTAAAGTAATGGGGGTCGTGATGATGTCAGCGCATGGATGGTTCTATTGGGCATTGCTCTCGGCTTTTTTTGCCGCCATGACGGCGATCTTTGCAAAAATCGGACTACAGGGTGTGAATTCCGATTTCGCCACGCTGATACGCACCTTCGTCATTATGCTGGTGTTGTCGGCTTTTGTGTATTTCACCGGGAAGTGGAGCGATCCGTTTGCGCTGGGACAGAAAACCTGGCTGTTCCTCTCGTTCTCCGCTCTGGCCACAGGCGCATCCTGGGTATGTTATTTTCGCGCCTTGCAGATCGGCGAGGCTTCAAAAGTTGCACCCGTGGACAAATTCAGCGTGGTGCTGGTCGCGATTTTCGCCGTCATCTTTCTGAACGAACGCCCAAGCGTGAGGGAATGGCTGGGCATCCTGCTGGTGACCGCAGGTGTGGTGGTACTGAGTTTCAGAAGATGAGCAGCATGCTTTGCGCGCGGTTTGGACAAGCCGCTCCCCTGACATCTTAAGTTGACAATAAATGAGCGAACTGTTCATCTCCGAATCCCGTGTCAGGCTGCGCACGCTGCTGGCCTCGGGCTACGCGCTGCTCATCGTATATGGCAGCCTGTCGCCCTTTTCCGGCTGGCGCGAGCAGGGGTTGAGCTTTGCCGACGTGCTGCATTCCCCGCTGGCACTGACCTTTACCACGTTTGATTCGCTCGTCAATTTGCTGGCTTACGTTCCCTTTGGTCTGCTGGTCGGGCTGGCATTGCGAGCGCGTTTTGGTGTAGTGGTCAGTGTAATCACTGCTGTGGCCTGTGGCATGAGTCTGTCTGCGGGCATGGAATATCTGCAAATGTATTTGCCCACACGTGTCAGTTCCAACCTGGATGTGTTGACCAACACTTCCGGCATGTTGATCGGCGCGATGCTGGCAGTGAGTATTACCTCGTGGACCTGGTTTCACGGGGAATTGATACGCTGGCGCAGCGTTTTATTTCGCCACGGCAAGGAGATGGATTTCGGCCTGGCTTTGTTGTCGCTCTGGGTATTCGGGCAAATCAATCCATCCTTGCCGATGCTGGGCAATGTATTTATCACTGATGCGGAGCACCAGCCCTTTGTATCGAACATGCTTGAACCTTTCGGCTGGTGGGCAAGCTTTGCGGTCACACTCAACCTGCTGATGCTGGGCGCGCTCCTTTTAACACTACTGCGCACGCCGCGCCGTGTCATAACGATAATGCTGGCGGTGCTGAGCATGGTGGCACTGATGAAGTTTATCGCTGCCGCCCTGCTGTTGAAATCCTGGGCGTTGCTGCTGTGGATCAATAGCGAGGCGATGTTCGGCATGTTGCTGGGGCTCGTGCTGCTCATTGCCGTGTTGTGGCTGCCGCGCGCGGCGGTCATCCGTCTGGGTGCTGCGGTGGCCTTTGGTTATTTCGTCATTGTGAATTTCGTGGTGGATGGCAATACTCCTGCTGCTGCAATGTCGGTTTATCACTGGCACTACATACATTTGTTAAATTACAACGGTCTGGCACAGACCATTACGATGGTTTTCCCGGTGTTGCTGCTGTTTCATTTATGGCGGATACGAAACATATAATTACTTTCCGGGATTCAGACCGCAAGGGTCTTCCCCGCACAACTAAGGGGTTGCACCCCAAGTTGTCGCGTGAAGGATTCAGGATCGAGTGTTGTTAATTTTGGAGTTAAGCGATGAGTTATTTCGACAAGCACGTGTTTTTCTGTACCAATCAGCGCGAGGACGGCAGCGCTTGCTGCGGCAATTTTTCCGCACAGAAGGCACGCGATTATGTAAAAAATAAGGTCAAGGAGCTTGGCATTTCCAATAGCGAGAACCATATCCGCATCAATTCCGCAGGATGTCTGGATCGCTGCGACGAGGGGCCGGTGCTCGTGGTTTATCCTGAAGCCATCTGGTACACCTACGTGGATGAGTCCGATCTCGATGAGATAATAGAAAAACACCTTCAATGCGGCCGCATCGTTGAGCGCCTGAAAATTAAAGACTGATGGCTACGATGCGTGCAATTACCTTTGCCGGGCTTTCTGGGCAACTGGAGGGCATGCTGCATCTGCCTGATTCTGCGCCTGTTGCGATCGCCGTGGTGGCGCACCCGCTGCCCACCATGGGCGGCACGATGGAGAACAAGATTGTCACCACGCTCGCCAAGACCTTCGCCGAACTGGATTTTGCCGCGCTACGCTTCAATTTTCGCGGGGTGGGCGCAAGTAGCGGGGTATTCGACCATGGCAACGGCGAGGTGGAGGATATGCTCGCGGCAGTGCAGCATGCAAGGGACTCGTTCGGTCATCTGCCGCTGATACTGGCGGGTTTCTCGTTTGGCGGTTATGTCGCCGCTCGCGCCGCACAACATATCCACCCTCAGCCTCACAAGCTGGTCCTGGTGGCCCCCGCGGTCGGGCGGTTCGCTCCTTCGGCAGGGCTCAGCACAGACCCTTCGACCAGGCTCAGGACAGGCATGCCGCCTGTGGCACCGGATACATTGGTGATACATGGTGAACAGGATGAGGTAATCCCGTTATCCGATGCACTGGACTGGGCGCGCCCGCAGCAGCTGCCTGTTGTAGTGCTGCCGGAGGCGGGGCATTTCTTTCACGGGCGGTTGCACCAGATCAAGCAGATCGTCTTGAAGGAATTCAACGGGTGCAGATTATGAACAGCGTCATTCGGGCTGAAAACCTGCTCAAAATATATGCCGGACAGCGGGTGGTGGACGGCATTAGTCTGAACATTAAACGCGGCGAATGTTACGGTTTGCTGGGGCCGAACGGTGCGGGCAAGACCACCACGTTGCGTCTGCTGCTAGGCCTCATTTCGCCGGACGGAGGGACGATCGAATTGCTGGGCCACGCCATTCCGCAGCATGCAAGAGAAGCGCGTCAGCGCATCGGCGTGGTGCCGCAGATGGACAATCTGGATCCTGACTTTACCGTGGCAGAAAACCTGCTGGTGTATGGTCGTTATTTCGGCATGTCGGATGCGGCGATAGAGGCGCGTATGCCGGAACTGCTGGAATTTGCCAATCTGGCACACAAGCGCGATGTCAAGGTGCCCACGCTGTCAGGCGGAATGAAGCGGCGGTTGACGCTGGCGCGCGCGCTGGTGAACGATCCCGAGGTGATTTTCCTCGATGAGCCGACTACAGGCCTTGATCCGCAGGCGCGCCATCTGATCTGGCAACGCCTGCGCGAGCTGACTGCGCGCGGCAAGACGCTGGTGCTGACCACGCATTTCATGGATGAAGCGGAGCGCCTTTGTCATCGTCTGGCAGTGATGGACAACGGGCGCATCATCAGCCACGGCACGCCGAGGGAACTGATTGCCGGGAACATCGAGCCGGAAGTTGTCGAGGTATTTGGCGAACACGCGGCGGCCTGGGCGCAGAATCATGCGGCGCGTCATGCCGAACGGTTCGAGGTCAGCGGCGAATCGGTGTTTTGCTATGTGCGCGACGCGCATCCGTTGTTGCTTGAATTGCAGCGATACCCGGAACTGCGCTATGCACACCGCCCCGCGAATCTGGAAGACGTGTTTCTGAAACTAACCGGCCGGGAGATGCGTGAATGATTTCAAGCCGCATTCATCGCAATCCCGGTGTTGGCCGCGGGTTCATCATCCTCGCCGTGCTGCATGCACTGTCTCGTCAGCTTAGCCCTTGCCGCCTTGGTCTTGCTTCGACTGCGACCTGAAATGAAAATAAATATTTTTGCATTGCCTGAATTCAGCCTGCGCTTCTTGCCGATCTGGCGGCGCAACTACATGGTGTGGAAGAAGATGGCTGGCCCGTCCATTCTGGGCCATCTGGCCGATCCGGTGATTTACATGCTCGGCCTGGGCTACGGCCTGGGCGGTCTGCTGCCGCAAATCGGCGGCATGTCCTACATCGCCTTTCTCTCCGCCGGGACTGTGTGTTACAGCACCATGAACAGCGCCAGTTTCGAAGCCTTGTATTCCGGCTTTGCGCGCATGCACGAACAGCGCACCTGGGAGGCGATCCTCAATACGCCGATCACGCTGGACGACATCGTGCTGTCCGAGATGGCCTGGGCGGCAAGCAAAAGCCTGTTGTCCGGCATTGCCGTGTTGCTGGTGATCTGGGTGCTGGGTCTTTCGCATTCCCTGTTATCGCTTTGGGTCATCCCGCTGGCGCTGCTGGTGGGATTGTGTTTTTCCGGGATGGGGCTGATCGTCACCGCGCTGGCGCCGGGCTATGAATTTTTCATGTATTACTTCACGCTGGTCATCACCCCGATGACCCTGCTTTGCGGCGTATTTTTTCCGGTCGATCAGTTGCCTGGCATTTTGCAGATTGCCTCGTCCATATTGCCGCTGACCCATGCCGTCAATCTGGCGCGCCCCCTGCTGAACAATGCAATTCCGGCGCATATTCTGTCGGATATTGCGGTGCTGGCGGGTTACGCGCTGGCCGGGTTTTATGTGTCGCTGGTGCTGTTCAGAAAACGACTGGCGCAGTGATCATAACGTTCACAAGTTGAGCATCGAGCGCAGTCCGTGTGAGCAAATTTCTTCGGGGCGGGATAACGCAGCATGATTTTTGCGCGAATTGAAGGCATAAAGCCGCCCTTCGTGAATGGTTGTTGTGTGCTAATTGTTGCCAGTCAAGAATCATAACTTGATCGACTGGTTTCAGTAGCACAGCGGTCACTGGCGTGTAAAATGTCTTGCCGGCTGAAATTGCAACGCTCCGTCGCCATACTGGAGAACCCAGACGTGTTCAAACAAGAGATGCAGGAAGCCGGGTTCCGTAACATAGAGATTCGCAGCGTCACCAAAGCCTTCCACACCGGCAGAACAGGCGAATTTTGGGTCCGCATGGTCAAGGCCAGCGCGCCGATACAGATGATGAAGAAGACATTGGGCGAAGCACTGTGGCGCGAGAAGGAAAAACTTGCGCTGGCCAGTCTGGAAGAGACATTGCCTGCGTTGAACAGGCCGCTGACTTCGGATGCTTGGTTGGGGGTTGGGGTGAAGTTATGACAGCAAGGAAACCGTGGCCTGTTCCTGCCTGACAATTAAACTTCTTTACCTATTGGGTAAAGATATATAGAATACCGAGGCTCTCTTGAAATTAAACTTCAAGGACAAAAAAATACGAGAGTTGTGCGAAAAACGGGCGGTTGCAGATCAAAAACTTGGGGCCGCTTGCGCGCGCAAGTTAAGAACGCGACTGGATGATTTGGATGCAGCAAGCCGGGTAACTGATTTAACGGCTGGCAATCCTCACCCACTTAAGGGTAATCGTCTGGGCCAGTTTGCTCTCGATCTGGCAGGCGGTTGGCGGCTCGTGTTTGCACCCGCCCACGACCCGCTACCTGTACGTGATGATCAGTCCATAGACTGGTCTCAAGTCACCATCGTTTGTATTGAATTTATTGGAGACTACCATGACTGATTTGGCAGCCCCATTTACGCCTGACTGGGTTTCGCCACCGG
>JAJXTL010000213.1 GCA_021783855.1 Pseudomonadota bacterium | reverse complement strand
GTCCAGCGCCATCCTGTCCGCCGTGATCTTCAACGCGCTGATCATCATTATGCTGGTGCCGCTTGCGCTGAAAGGCGTGAAATACCGTGCCATCGGGGCCAACGTGCTGCTGCGCAACAACCTGCTGATCTATGGACTGGGCGGTCTCATCGTCCCTTTCATTGGCATCAAGCTGATCGACCTGCTGCTGGTCGCCCTGCATCTGGTTTAAACATTATGCGAAACCAATTACTCCGTCATTCCGGCGCAGGCCGGAATCCAGTTAAAGAAATCATTCCCGCGAAGCGGGTCAACCAGGAAGTTTGGTCCGCTTCGCGGAATATTGTTTTCGCTGGATTCCGGCCTGCACCCGCAAGGGGTACGCCGTGGTTGTAAGGGACTAAAGCCCCAACAACACACGCAGCGCCGGAATGACGGCTTATCAAGTAGAAAGGAATAATCATGTTGAAAGAACTACGTCCCGCTGTAATCAGTTTAGTGTTGCTCACCTTGCTGACCGGCATCGCCTACCCCTTGCTGGTGACAGGCATCTCGCAACTGACCATGCCCGCCAAGGCCAACGGCAGCCTGATCGTGAAAGACGGCAAGCCGGTCGGTTCCGGCCTCATCGGCCAGTCGTTCTCCGACCCGAAATATTTCTGGAGCCGTCCCTCGGCGACCGGCCCGATGCCGAACAACGCATCCGCCTCCGGCGGCTCCAATCTGGGTCCGACCAACCCGGCCCTCCTGGATGCGGTGAAAGCGAGGGTGCAAGCCCTGCGCGATGCCGATCCCGGCAAGATGCAGCCGGTCCCGGTCGACCTGGTGACCGCATCCGCCAGCGGGCTCGACCCGCACATCAGCCCGGCCGCAGCGGAATATCAGCTTGCGCGCGTAGCGCGGGTGCGCAACCTCGCCCCGGATGCCTTGCGCAAGCTGGTGGCGGAACACACCGAAGGCCGTCAGTTCGGCATACTGGGCGAGCAGAGGGTGAATGTGCTGGAACTCAATATGGCGCTGGATGTGATGCGCTAGGTCAAATCGCTCTGCTTTGTGCAGGCCCTTTTGGAGTGATAGTTGATTTGTGCTGGGATATGATGGCTATCGCGTGGACAAAAACATAAGCACGCGACTTGCGCATATCAATACTTCATTGCCAAAGGGGGCGAAATGAAACGGATCACCGGGAGGATTCTGGCAGCGCTGGCAGTGCTTGCGAACGACGCACACGCTGTAATCGCCATGCCGGAAAGGGAGCATGTGCAAACGATAGTCTGGATAGTTGAGGCGGCAACTTTTGTCACAATTGCGGCGGCATTCTGGTTCGTCTGGCGCATCAGCAAGCGGGCAAAGGAGAACAGGAAATCGAGGCAGGAAGTTGATTGAGGGTCTCAAAACGGCTTTAAGTCATTCAGGTGAAACTCTATAACTCATAAATGGATATATGAGAAAAACATTTTTTGTTACCGGCCCTCATAATGTTTTATTGGTGGTCAGCGTAGTGGGATGCCTTTTCTCCTTCGATGGAGTTATTTCCGCATTTCGAGTTGACTACGATATACGAATTTTGGAAGTTCAAACTGTATGTGAACAACCTTTGAATAATCGTTGTGTCTTTCAATACTCTGTCGAACAGGGCAATGGCACGTTGAACAAAATCAATTTGCCTGGCTATATGTTTAGAGATTCCGAGCTTGCTGCCGGCAATAAGATCAAGAAAAGTAGATTCAGTTTTGCATACCGAGTTAACGACAAAATAGTTAGTTGGGGATTTGTCGGACATTACCTAACCATTTTAGCTTTGAGTTTGCTGGCATTGGGTTTGTGGCGTTATTCGACGCCAGATTTAAGAATGAAAGCGTCGTAAACGTCCGTTTTTGGAATGCTCGTATGGCAGCTGTGGGTAAAAGCGGAAGTTAGATCACTATACTCAGATTTATAAAATAAATGATGGACCAGTCACCATGCTACTAAATTGTGTTGCCTACCAGAACGGCGTCAAGCTTGCCGACCTTGCTGTCGAAGAGATCAGCGATTATCTCGGTCGCAAGGATTGTTTCGTCTGGGTGGCGCTGCGCGACACGACCGATGCCGAACTCGAAACGATGCAGAAGGAATTCGGGCTGCACGATCTGGCGGTCGAGGATGCGCGGCACGGTCACCAGCGGCCCAAGATCGAGGAGTATGGCGATACGCTGTTCATGGTGATGCACGTCGTGGAGTTCGACCAGTCCGGGTTGACGGTCGGCGAGATCAACATCTTCGTCGAGCGCAATTTCATCCTTTCCATCCGCAACCGCACGAGGCAGAACTTTCTCGGGGTGCGCGAACGATGCGTGCGCGAGCCGGAATTGTTGCGGCTGGGGTCGGGTTTCGTGCTCTATGCCCTGATGGATGCGGTGGTGGACCGTTACTTCCCGGTGATCAACGAGCTGGAGTCGCAACTGGAATCCATCGAGGAGCATTTGTTCGACAAGAATGCCGCCCTTTCCAACATCGAGCAGTTGTACGAGCTGAAGCGCAAGGTCGTGGTGCTCAAGCATGCAGTCCTGCCGCTGATGGAAGCAACCGGCAAGTTGCACGGCGGGCGCGTGCCGCCGGTGTGCGCCACCACCCAGGATTATTTCCGCGATGTATATGACCACCTGGCGCGTATCAACTCCACGATAGATGCCATACGCGACACGATCACCACCGCGATCCTGGTGTCCCAGTCCACGGTATCCATCGAGCAGAACGAGATCAACAAACGCCTGGCGGCCTGGGCCGGTATCTTCGCCGTCGCCACCGCGTTCGCCGGGATATGGGGCATGAATTTCCATAACATGCCGGAGTTGTCGCTCGAGTACGGCTATCCGCTGGCGCTGCTCGTGATCACCGGCACTTGCGGCTATCTGTACTACCGCTTCAAGAAGTCAGGCTGGCTGTAACCCCACCGAGAAGATGATGGCCGACCAACGTCCTGACCCCGATGCGCTGCTGGAAAAAGTGCAGCGCGCCGAGGCGATCCGCCGCCGCGGGCGCCTGAAGATCTTTTTCGGCGCGTCGGCGGGCGTCGGCAAGACCTTCGGCATGTTGCTGGCCGCGCGCGAGCGCCGCGCCGAAGGCCTGGATGTGGTGGCGGGCTATGTGGAAACGCACAAGCGCGCCGAGACGGAGCAGCTGCTGGAAGGGCTGGAGCTCCTGCCGCTGCGCGCGGTGAACTACCAAAACACAACACTGCGCGAGTTCGATCTGGACGCCGCGCTCAAGCGCCATCCGGCGCTGATCCTGGTGGATGAACTGGCGCATTCCAACGCGCCGGGCTCGCGGCACGCGAAGCGCTGGCAGGACGTGGAGGAATTGCTGGATGCGGGGATCGACGTCTACACCGCGGTCAATGTCCAGCATATCGAAAGCCTTAACGATGTCGTCTCGCAAATCACCGGTATTCCGGTCTGGGAAACCGTGCCGGATGCGGTGGTGGAGGAGGCGACTGAAATCGAGCTGATCGACCTGCCTCCCGACGAGCTGTTGCAGCGCCTGAAAGAAGGAAAGGTCTATCTGCCGCAACAGGCGGAACGCGCGGCGAAGAATTTTTTCCGCAAGGGCAACCTGATCGCGTTGCGCGAACTCGCGTTGCGACGCACGGCGGACCGGGTGGATGCGCAGATGCGCGACTACCGCGACGATCACGCCATCCAGAACGTGTGGCAGGTCAAAGAGCGTATGCTGGTCTGCATCGGGCCGGGCGGCACGGCCGAAAACCTGGTGCGCGCGGCCTATCGGCTGGCGCAACTGCTGCGGGCGGAATGGGTCGTGGTCTATATCGAGACGGCCAAGCTGCAGCGGCTTTCCAGGCAGCAACGCGACGACATATTGCGCGCGCTGAAACTGGCGGAAGAACTGGGGGCGGAGACTGCGACGCTGAGCGGTTACAAGCTGGCGGAGGAAGTGATTGCCTACGCCCGCACCCGCAATGCCACGCGTATCGTGCTGGGCAAGCCGACCAGGCCGGAATGGAAGCGCTGGTTGTTCGGATCGCTGGTCGACACGATCATCCGCCAGGCCCGGGACATCGATATTCACGTCGTAGGGAAGGAATCCAATATCCTGTCGCAGTCGCGGGAGAATCCCTATTTCGCGCGCAGCCGGTTGTATCTCGGGCTTGCCTCCGAGGAACAGCAGCCTATGTTCAAGTGGCGCGCCGGTTATTTGTGGGCCCTTGTCGCGACGGCCATTAGCACCGGCATATCCTGGGTCATCTTCGAGCACTTCGACCTGGCCAACCTCATCATGGTCTACCTGCTGGGTGTGGTGGTGGTGGCTGCGCGCTACGGGCGCGGGCCGTCGGTGTTGAGTTCGTTCCTGGGTGTGGTGGCCTTCGATTTCTTTTTTGTGCCGCCGCGCTTCAGTTTTGCCGTTTCGGACAGCCAATACCTGATCACGTTCGCCGTCATGCTGCTCGTCGCGCTGGTGATCAGCGGCATGACGGTGAGCACCCGTCACCAGGCCAGGATCGCCGGCCTCCGCGAGCGTCGCATCGCGTCGTTGTTCGCCTTGAGCCGCGAACTGGCGGCCACGCGCGGCGAAGAAAACATCCTGCGCATCGCGGTCAGGCACGTGGCGGAGGTTTTTGAAGCACAGGCAGTCGTATTGCTGCCCAACGAGACGGGGCGCATCGCTTATCCCCAT
>JAJXTL010000212.1 GCA_021783855.1 Pseudomonadota bacterium | reverse complement strand
CGACCGGTGACAAGATGCTTCATGATGCGTTTTAAATTCATCTCACCATCTCCCTGACGCTCCGCCCCCGCCGAATCCGCCGCCCCCGCCGCCGAAGCCGCCCCCTCCGAAGCCGCCTCCTCCTCCCATGCCGAGGTAACCGCCGCGAAATCCGCCCAGCAGCACGAACACGAAAGCCGCCAGACCCGCAAACAGCGCGATCAATCCGGATGAGATCACCAGCCAGGCCAGTCCGCCCAGCACGCCGCCCACCAGCAGCGCTGCCGGGAAACGCCCCAGCAGTGCGCGCAGCATGCCGCCCAGTGCGACCGCGATGACGAAACCCATAAACATCAGGGATTCATAATCCTGCTTCCCGACTGCACTTGCCTGTTTGGGTTCAGGCAGGGGTTCGCCGCCGACCACCTGCATCATGCTCGAAATTCCCGCGTCGATGCCCTGGTAAAATTCGCCTGTTTTGAAATGCGGGGTTATGACTTCATCGATGATGCGATTTGCGGTGGCGTCATTGAGCGCCCCTTCCAGACCATAACCCACTTCGATACGTAAGGTACGATCATCCCTGGCGATCAGCAGCAGCGCGCCGTCATCCACGTTCTTTCGCCCGAGCTTCCAGGCGTCGACGACGCGTATGCCGAATTGTTCTATGGTTTCAGGCTGGGTAGTAGGCACGATCAGCACGGCGATCTGTGCGCCCTTCTGTGCCTCGAAGGCCGCCAGTCGCGCATCGAGTGCCTGGATTTGCTGCGCACCCAGCGTTGAGGTGGTATCGGTGACGCGCGCAGTCAGCGGAGGCACGCCAACTTCTGCGTGCGCGATGCCGGCCAGCAGCAGCGCAAGCAACAGCGCGGTCAGCGTTTTCATTTTGCTGAAACGGTCACGTCAGGTGTGACTGAGCGATCAAGCTGCATAGCGTTGAATTTCGACTTCCACATGTCGCTGCGCCGTGCTATCGGCATCAGCATAAACCCGGCGGGCAACAGCTTCACTCAGATAATACTCGCCGCAGTCTTCACAGATTTCAGCCGGGACCTCACGAACCACCACCACCGTGTTATCACGTTGCAGCGTAACAGTAGTCATGCCTGAATGAGTCTGTCCGGTTTTACAAATTACGCATTTCATCACAGTCTCCTTCTCTTGAACGACTCATCCCAGATTGTGCGATCTGGCAGGTAGATTGTAACCAGATAACAAATTCCGGTTGTCAATTCTTGCGCAACAACGGCATGAACAGGCTGACTTCCGTGGAAAGCCAGCAGCAAAACACCAGGAGCCTGTCGGACTTCAATTTTTACTCTATGCAACCTATTGATTTTTAACAATTAAATATTTGCTTAATTTATACAAACACTTATTTAATCAATGAGTTACAAGACAAGTCCGACAGGCTCCTAGGAAAAGGTTTGTCATCCGGATAATCCGCAATGACTACCCCCTCAGCAATAATTTGCGCCACGGCATTCGGGTTGATCCCGCGCTGAAACATTCGCTCGAAAGCATGACGCGAAAAACTCGTGGTTTTACAGTCCATGTTTCAACACCTTCTGTTTTGCTGCCATTATTTTTCAGCAGGGCCAAGTTTGGGTGGATTAAAATCCACAGTTGGCGGATGAGAGATGGCCTGTTCATTTTCGACCGTGAAGGAGGGCTTCACGGTATAGCCGAAAATCATCGCGGTCAGATTACTGGGAAATGAACGCACCGCGACGTTGTATGCCTGCACCGCCTTGATGTAGCGGTTGCGCGCCACCGTGACGCGGTTCTCCGTGCCTTCCAGCTGCGCCTGCAGGTCGCGGAAATTCCGGTCGGATTTCAGTTGCGGGTAATTCTCGGTCACCACCAGCAAGCGGCTCAATGCCTGCGTCAGTTCGCCTTGCGCGGCCTGAAACCGGGCAAACGCCTGCGGGTCATTGATCAGTTCGGGGGTTGCCTGAATGCTGCCGACTTTTGCGCGCGCTAAGGTTACGCCCAGCAGCACCTCTTTTTCCTGAGATGCATAGCCTTTGACCGTGTTCACCAGATTGGGGATCAGATCGGCGCGGCGCTGGTACTGGTTGAGCACCTCCGCCCAACTCGCCTTGATCTGCTCGTCGTTAGTCTGGAAAGTGTTGTAACCGCAACCGCTCAGCAGCAGGGTAAGCAGAAATATCCGTAAGATGTGCATCGCCATTCCCCTCGTATATTCAACGGCGGTTACTGTGGACTTGTTGCCTCCTACCGGCAGGATCACCATTGCAATTTCTCGGTGCGGCCGATGCGTACCTGTACGGGCCGCATGGCCTGCTTATCCTTCAGATCGGCAAACCAATCAACGAAAACTGTCTGAATTGAATGCGTGCGTTGCAGTGTATTGTTCAGAATACAGCCTGTCAATGATGATGGTCGGTTGCAAGCCAAGGGCTCGTTCATGAATAGCCTGGATTTTTAGGGAACCGCTGATTTAATCCGTTCGTGGTTAAGTAATGACTTAGCGCAGGTTTATCGCGCTTAGCTCAATACTTAGTCGTTTTACCAGAGCCTGTCGAACCATGACCGGATTAAATTATTAATAATCATATTACTAAATCAACCCTTCGACATGCTCTCAAGAAACAGCTTTTAATTACTTAATAATCAATATATTGCAAAACTATAAAAATGGTCAAACAGCAAACCATAGTCAAGATAATACTGTTTCCTGCTCACGCCTTGCCACGCGAATGCGGGGCTTACTTGGCTCAGGGCGAACGGGTGATTTGTTCAGCGGTTCCTTAGTAAACCCGCGCCTTGAGCGGGAAGGAATCCACGGTCAGCGGTTTCAAGCGCACCGGCTTGTAATCCAGACGGTTCCCTTCGGAAAAATACAGACTGTGTTTCAACCAGTTCACATCATCGCGTAGCGGATAATCATCGCGCGCATGCGCGCCACGGCTCTCCTTTCTGGCCTCTGCCGCAACCATGGTCGCTTTCGCCACCTCGATCAGGTTGTCCAGCTCCAGCGCCTCGATGCGCGCGGTGTTGAACACGCGGCTCTTGTCATGGATCTCGGTGTGAGCTACACGCTCGGCTACCGCCTTGATCTGTTCCACCCCTGCCACCATCAGTTCCGGAAAGCGGAACACGCCGCAATGTTTCTGCATGGTGCGGCGCATCGCATCTCCCACATCGGCGACGCGCTCGCCGTTCTGCTGGCTTTCCAGACGCGCCAGACGCGATAAAGGGCGCTCGGCAGCGTCAGCGGGCAAAGGCTTGGGATGCGGGTTGCTTTTCAAATCCTCGATGATCTGGCGTCCGGCCTCGCGTCCGAACACCAGCAAGTCCAGCAGCGAGTTGCAACCCAGACGATTCGCGCCGTGCACCGACACGCAGGCGCACTCGCCCACCGCATACAGGCCATGCACCACTTCGTCGGGACCCGTCTTGTAGGGCGCGACCACCTGACCGTGATAATTGGTCGGAATGCCGCCCATCATGTAATGCGCGGTCGGCACAACCGGGATCGGCGCTTTGGCCGGATCCACATGGGCAAACTTCAAGGCGATTTCGCGTATGCCGGGCAGGCGCTGTTTGATCACGTCCTCACCCAGATGATCGAGTTTCAGCATCACGTGATCGCCATGCGGCCCGCAACCGCGCCCCTCGTTGATCTCTATCGTCATGGCGCGCGACACCACGTCGCGGCTGGCCAGATCCTTGGCATTCGGCGCATATTTCGGCATGAAACGCTCGCCATCCTTGTTGACCAGATAACCGCCCTCGCCTCGCACGCCTTCGGTAATCAATACGCCCGCGCCGTACACGCCGGTCGGATGAAACTGGAAAAACTCCATGTCTTCGAGCGGCAATCCGGCACGCGCCGCCATCCCCAGGCCATCACCGGTGTTGATGAAGGCGTTGGTGCTCGAATGAAAGATGCGCCCCGCGCCGCCGGTGGCAAACAGCGTGGCGCGCGCCTGGAATATCATCACCTCGCCGGTTTCGATTTCCATCGCGGTCACGCCCAGTACATCGCCCTCTTCGTCGCGAATCAGATCCAGCGCCATCCACTCGATGAAAAAATTGGTATTGGCCTTGACGTTCTGCTGATACAGCGTATGCAGCAGGGCGTGGCCTGTGCGATCCGCCGCCGCGCAGGCGCGCTGCACCGGGTTCTTGCCGTAATCCTGCATGTGCCCGCCGAACGGTCGCTGATAAATCTTGCCGCTGTCCAGACGATCGAACGGCATGCCGTAGTGTTCCAGCTCGTACACCACTTCGGGCGCTGCGCGGCACATGAACTCGATGGCGTCCTGATCGCCCAGATAATCCGAGCCTTTCACCGTGTCGTACATATGCCAGTGCCAGTTATCCTCATTGACATTGCCCAGACTCGCCGCGATGCCGCCCTGCGCTGCGACCGTGTGCGAGCGGGTCGGAAATACCTTGGAGAGCACCGCCACCTTTAATCCTGCCTGTGCCAGTTGCAGGGCTGCGCGCATCCCGGAACCTCCTGCGCCTACCACCACCACATCGAACGTTCTTTTAGCAACTGCCATTTTTTAGAAACCCCACAATATCTGCACAGACCAGATTACATACACGACTAAAGTCAGAATCACCAGCACATGGATCAGCAGACGCACCCAGGCGGGTTTGACGTAATCCATCACGATGTCGCGCATGCCTATCCAGGCGTGGTAATA
>JAJXTL010000211.1 GCA_021783855.1 Pseudomonadota bacterium | reverse complement strand
TGGTGTTTTACAGGTTCATCTGATGGGCTTTCGAGGGGAACAGGTAACCGATGGCAGTATCGTTTACAACGATGATGCTACCACGCCGGTATTCTCGCCGTATTCCGGACAGGTGACGCGTATTATTGCAAAACTGGGCGACACGGTTAAAAAAGGCGATCCGCTGATGGCGGTGGCCGCCGTGGAATTCGTGCAGGCGAAGAATGCGCTAATTACAGCGCATGCGCAGGTTTTGCTGACGACAGCTGCCGAAGTGCGTCAGCATGAGCTTTATCTGGCGAAGGCAGGTTCTTTCAAAGACTGGCTGCAAAGTCAGTCCGATCTGAGCACGGCACAGGGCAATCTGCAGGCGGCGAAAAATCAGTTGAGCATTCTGGGAAAATCCGGGAAGCAGATCAGCGCGCTTGAAAATGGAGCAAGGTCATCTGAAATCAACCCGGAAACGCTGATTGTAGCGCCAGTCTCGGGCACCGTGACGCAGCGCCAGGTGGGTGTGGGGCAGTATATTCAGGGCGTTGGGGCCGCCAGCCCGGTTTACACCATCAGCAATTTATCCACGGTCTGGCTGCTTGCCAACGTCCGTGAAACGGATGCGCCGCTCGTTCATGTCGGGCAACTGATTGAAGCGCATGTACTGGCGTTTCCGGATCGCGTCTTCAAGGCGAAAGTTGCCTGGATCGCCCCGGCTGTTGATCCGGTGACGCACCGTCTGGCGGTACGTGCCCAAATCGACAACAGTAACGGCGACTTGAAACCGATGATGTTTGCCAATTTCAGTATCGTGACCGGCGACGAAGTAAAAGCCGTTGGGGTGCCGCAGAGCGCAGTGGTGTATGAAGGCAGCGGGGCGCATGTGTTTGTGGCCAACAGTGACGGCACGTTGCGCATACGCCAGGTCCGCATCGGGCGTAGTAACGGCAACCTGCTGGAAGTCAGCGAGGGTTTATCGGCCGGCGAGAAGATCGTCACCAGTGGCACTTTGTTTATCGACCGCGCGGCCGGCGGGAGTGAGCAATGAATCGTGTTGTCGTATTCGCGCTCAAGCAGCGGGTTGCTGTCTTGCTCATGATGACGACTCTTTTTGTCGCAGGCATAGTCAGTTTTATTAAACTCAATATAGAAGCCTACCCGGATCCGGTGCCGCCCCTGGTCGATATTATTACGCAGAGCACGGGTCAGTCCGCCGAGGAGATCGAACGCTATATCACCATTCCGCTCGAAGTGCAGTTGGCCGGTATTCCTCATGTCACGACGGTGCGCACCATTTCGCTGTTCGGCCTGTCCGATGTCAAGGTGCAGTTCACTTACGACATTAGTTACAAGGATGCCGAGCAGCAGGTGATCAATCGCTTATCCCAACTGCCGCCGCTGCCCAACGGGGCGATGCCGCAGATTTCACCGACCAGCCCGATAGGTGAAATCCTGCGCTACCGCGTGTATGGGCCTCCGGGCTACTCCGTGCAGGATTTGAAGACCGTTGAAGACTGGATGCTGGAGCGGCGCTTCAAGGCGGTGCCCGGCGTAATCGATGTCAATGGCTGGGGTGGCAAGAGCAAGGACTATGAAATCAGCGTCGATCTGTCCAGGCTGATTCATTACGGGCTGACCATGCCGCAGGTACTGCAAGCGCTTAACAACAGCAACCTTAATGTGGGCGGTCAAACCGTCAACTTCGGGCCTCAGGCGGCGGTGGTGCGCGGCATCGGTCTGATTCATTCGATGGATGATATACGCAACACGATGCTGGCCGCGAGCAACGGTACGCCGGTGCTGGTTCGCGACATCGCAACGGTCAGCGTCAGCAATCTGCCGCGATTGGGGATTGCCGGAAACGACGGGGACGACGACATCGTGCAGGGCATCGTGTTGATGCGGCGCGGGGAACAAAGCACACCGACCATAAAACGGGTGGAGGCCGAGCTTGAAAAGATCAACAGATCCGGGATATTGCCGCCGGGCGTACATATCGAGCGAATCTACGACCGCAGCGAACTGATCAGCGTAACCACGCATACCGTCATCGAGAACCTGTTGTTCGGTATCGTGCTGATTTTCATCGTGCAGTGGGTATTTCTGGGCAATCTGCGCAGTGCAATCATCGTCAGCGCGACGATTCCGTTCGCCATGTTTTTTGCCATCATCATCATGACCCTGCGCGGTGAGTCCGCCAATTTGCTGTCAGTCGGCGCCATCGATTTCGGCCTGATTGTCGATGCGACGGTGATCATGGTGGAAAATATTTTCCGCCATCTGGCCGAAAGTAAGGAAAAAACGCATGCGGAAGCGCCGCTTTTCATGCAATACATTCGACCTGACTCTTCGCTGCACGGCAAATTGGCGCATATCGCCTTTTCCGCAACCGAAGTGAATCGTTCGATCTTTTTCTCCGCTGCCATCATCATCGCAGGCTTCATACCCCTGTTTACCTTAAGCGGCGTCGAAGGGCACATTTTCGGGCCGATGGCATCCACCTACGCGTATGCCATCATCGGCGGATTGATCGCGACCTTTACGATTGCGCCTGCCTTAAGCTCGCTGCTGTTGCCGGCACATGTTACCGAGACCGAAACCATTGCGGTGGAATGGCTGAGGCGCATTTATACGCCGCTGATCGGATTCGCTCTGGCGAATCGGGTGATGATGCTGGGCATTGCAGCACTGCTGGTGATAATGGCCGGATTGGCAGTGCGTTCGCTGGGAATGGAATTCATGCCTAAACTTGAGGAAGGCAATATGTGGATCAGAGCCTCGATGCCCGACTCCATTTCGCTGGAAGAGAGCAATGCCTACGTCAACCGGATGCGCACCCTGATCAAAAGCTATCCGGAGGTGCAAACCGTCATCTCGCAAAACGGGCGGCCTGATGACGGAACCGATGCGACCGGCTTTTTCAACGCGGAATTCTTTGTGCCGTTAATTCCTTTCGATACATGGCCGAGGGGCGTTGACAAGGAAAAACTGACGGAGGAAATCAGCTCAAAGATGCAAGCCGGGTTTCCGGGTGTGGAGTTCAATTTTTCGCAATACATCGAGGACAACGTGGAAGAAGCATCGTCCGGCGTCAAGGGGCAAAACTCGGTCAAGTTGTATGGCAACGACCTGGATGCGCTTGAAAAAACCGCCGGGCAGATTCAGGGCGTGATGGCGAAAGTGCCTGGGATTACCGATCTGTCTATCTTCCGGGCGCTGGGTCAGCCGACTGTAAGGATCGACATCGACCGCGTACGGGCGGCACGTTACGGTCTGGCACCCGGCGATATCAACGCAACGGTACAGGCCGCGATAGGTGGACAGGCTGCCGGAAACCTGTATGAGGATGGCAGCGACCGTAATTTCCCCATGATCGTTCGCCTGGCTCAGCATGACCGGAAAAGTCTGGAAGCGATTAAACGGATTACCATCGGGACACCCAATCCAAACGGCAGCGGGGTCGTTCAAATTCCGTTGGCCGATGTTGCAGACGTCAAATTGGTCTCCGGCGCATCCTTCATCTATCGGGAAGGTCAGGAGCGCTACATTCCAATCAAATTCAGCGTGCGTGGCCGCGATCTGGGCGGTGCGGTCATGGAAGCGCAGCAAAAGGTGGCGGAACAGGTAAAAATACCCGGCGGATACCGGCTGGAGTGGGTGGGTGAATTCGGACAAATGAATGAGGCGATGGCCCGCCTGAAGGTTGTCGTACCCTTGAGTCTGGGTCTCATCATGCTGCTGCTGTTTTTCAACTTCAGTTCGATTACCGACACCCTGCTTGCCGCCAGCGTGATGCCGATGGCGCTGATAGGCGGGATTTTTGCACTTTATTTGACCGGAACCCCGTTCAGCGTATCGGCGGCGATCGGTTTTATCGGCCTGTTCGGTATCTCGGTGATGGAGGGCATTATTGTGCTGACTTATTTCAACCAGCTCATCGAAACGGGAGTGGAGCGTTCACAAGCGATCCAAAAGTCCTGTCAGACCAGATTGCGACCGGTCATGATGACCTGTTGCGCGGCGTGCGTCGGCCTGTTGCCCGCCGCCTTCTCGACCGGAATAGGCTCACAGGTGCAAAAACCCCTGGCATTGGTGGTGGTGGGCGGAATTTTGCTGGCACCGGTGCTGGTTTTGATTATCCTGCCGCTGCTGATCGATCTTTTCTCCAGACGTAAATTCCCCTTGAAGACGGCCGTCGCGGCGGCAGAACCATGATGAAATCATTTCCAGAATTACGCTGTGCGGTATTCCTGATAATATTGCCGATCGTTACCGGTTGCGCGGTAGGTCCCGATTTCAAGCGGCCCGATGCGCCCAAGGCGACCGGTTATGCGCCCGCTGCCGTACCTGTATTGGCAGGCGAGTCGCAGCGATTCAATACCAAGGCGGATGTCCCCTTTGACTGGTGGAAACTGTTTGGTTCACCTGAAATCAATTCACTGATAGAGCGTGCCTTCCAGGCCAACCCGGATATCGCATCCGCTCAGGCCGCCTTGCGTCAGGCGCAGCAAAATTCGGTTGCGCAACAGGGATTTTTCTATCCGACGGTCGGTGTGAGTTACTCGCCTTCACGCAACAAGCTGGCGGGCAATATGGGCGGCAACTCTCCCGGTATACAGGGGCGCGCTCAAAAACCAAGTGCAACATTTTTAGAGGAAAATGTTGCATGGGAAAAATATACAAGCAGATGAGTA
>JAJXTL010000210.1 GCA_021783855.1 Pseudomonadota bacterium | reverse complement strand
CCTGATTCAGCGATATTCCTTTCAGCGATCTTGCAGACAGTCGGTGCATCGAATATCGTTACCTTGAGATGTGGATTTGCGCGTGCGAGTCGAATCGCATTGGTTCCATCCCCGCCACCGGCGTCAACCAGATGATGAACCTTGGAAAGGTCAGTCTGTGTGGCAAGGTAGGTGTTGGCAGAGCTTGACAGTGAACTCATCGAATCCTGAAAGACTTTTTCCAGAAACGGGTCATGTGCAAGCCTGGAATAAAGGTTGTTTTCGTTTCCGGGAAAACGTTGCAGTCCAACGTTCCTATTTTGTTTAAGGGATTCTACGAAATCCACTTCACCGGGGTAGACGATATAATTCTGCCATCCGAGCACATCTACCCAGTTTTCAGGGCTGCTAGGCACGAGAATTTTTTCCACGATGGCGCTATTTCTGTAGGACTCCCCATCCTTTATAACAAGCTTCAATGCGGTCAAGCCAGTCATCAATATCCTGAGGGGTCTTGCTTCCAGATTTGTTTTTTTCGATAGCTCGGATTTTGTGATACCAGGTGTTTCAGACAATGCTGCGAAAACATCCAGCTGGACGCCAGCCCAAAGGAGTTGGAATGCTGTGTGGCCGCCCATAATAATAACCAGCCTTTCGAAATCAAGTTCGTCTTTCATCGATTACCCCTTGTAAGAAAATATTCTTGTTGCCTCATGCACTATTTCACGTCCGCAGCAAGTGCTTGAGAGAAAGGCGGGTCGAGCGGGCTTTGGGTTTTTTCCCAAAACCGATACGGCCCATGAAAACAGCTCTGTTGCCATTATCTGTACTTCCGGCGAGGCAATCCAGTTCCATTGCAATTTCTTTCGCCGCTGAATCGGCCCCAGCCTTGCGGGAGAAGGAAACGCCGTTCACAGCATAGTTGCGGAAAATGAGCGGACTCATCTCGGGCTGTAGCTGAAGTCCGAGTTTCGTTGCTGTCAGCCAGAAACGTTGGACCGCACGGCCCGATAAAACATAATTCTCAAGTGTTTCGGGTTTTTTGTCGGCGACGATGAAGAAATGCGCTGCGCATGCAAGAGCTGGGATGATATCGAGCTGTATGCGAGGTAGCAGCGTTCCGGCTAAGAACTTATTGAAGAATTCTACCCTCTTCCAGTTCCCCATCACCCATTTCATGAAATGCAGGGAAAGTCCGTCGAGGCCGATCGCCTGGTCTGGCACTCTGTCTTCGCTTTGGTTTGCATCCCATTGGATGATCTTTTTGTGCACTTCATAGGCTTCTGGGATAGTCAAGCGCAATTTCCCGCTGCTGGATGTGAGACGGGCCATTTCCAGCTTGCCACTGAGGCCCTCAATCCAGCGTACTTCGAAGTGCGGTCCGACCGATTCCGAAAGGGCAGACATTACTTCAGACTTGATGGGGCGGGTGGTATAAGGACGCCGTTGCACGCAACGCTCGAGTATGTAGGGAAGTAGAGGAGAAGATTTGACGGCAGGATCTTCCAAGAGGTGGATGTCAAACACAGGTTTTTCTTCTGGGCTTTCAGTTCTGAGGAGAACCTCTGCCCTCAGGCCATGACCGCTTGCTGCAAGGCAGATGTTTTCGATGAGAGCGCCCATTGCAATCTGGCTGCCGTGTCCCAGGAAGTCGTATATGCAGTCGCGGCGTGTGTCGAAACCGTGGACTGCCAAATGGCTTTCACTAATAATCTCGAATCGCCATGGCTGTGTGTTGTCTCCGCTGGGAGCCCAACGCGCCAAATCAAGAATTTGTTCAATGATCATTTTTTACATGGCCATAAAAGTGAATCAATTTATGATTTTTAGCCGTCCTAAAATACCTGCTTCGTCCGTCTTGTTGAAGAAATACGGGTAGAGCGATTTTACCTCGTTTGCCTTGTCCATGAGCCCACCATATTTTTCGACCTGCTGGGCCATGTAGGCGAAATTCGTGCGCAGAAGCACGCCAGGAGCATGGACGCGCGGACAGATGCGTTCGGCTCCGATCTGCGTGAAGCCGAGCATTCTTTCGTAAAATTTGACATGCCTCGGGTTGACTTCGGTTACGCCATCAGTATGGCCGAAAACGCCGTAAGGGTAGAGATAGGCGATATGGTAAAGACTGGCAAGAAGACGTTTGGACTTGATCTTCGGATCCACTGCAAATTTGTTGAATTCGCACAGTTTCATACCTTCCTTGCGTAGCGCTTCGAGCTCTTCATGATACATCTCATCGGCAAACAGTCCCATAGGAGAATCCAGCCCGATCGACATGGTGCCGATGACTTCGTTGTCTGCGCTGGATGCGATGATGGTGATGCGGTTGGGATTGTTGTCAGTGGCGCCGGCTTTGTCATAGCCGCGCCAGGAATACATTTTGTTGACGAGGATGTTGGCAGACTCGCGGCGTTCTTCCGTGTTTGCCAGGCGTATCCTGAATTCTTTGTCCTCATGCGCAAATTCGCGGGTTCCTTCCTGTTCCGGGATGTTCAGGCTGATGGGAGTCAGGCCGGCCGACATCTCGTCGAAGAAGGATGCGATGGTGTCCTGATCGGTTTCTAACTTGGAAAAATCCATGAGTTTTACCTGAAAAGCATCCTGTCGGATTGGGCTGGAATCTGCAGTTGTTGGATTGTAAAACATCCGCCCGGTTCTGTGTGCGCCTCAAGAGCTTTTCGGATCAAATTCGAAGGTTCAGGCCTTGACCCAGACCTGGCCCGCTTCCATCTTCACAGGATAGGTGCGTATCGGTTCAACCGCTGGCTCGCAGGCAGGATTGCCTGTGGCGAGATCGAAATAGCTGCCGTGCAGCGAGCATTTGATCCTGCCATCCTTGATGCAGCCAAGATAAAGCGAATAATCCTCGTGGCTGCACATCTCATCCACGCAATACAGCTCGCCTTTGGAATTGCAAAGCAGCAGGCGTTTGCCATTTATCACCACGCGTTTCATCTGCTGCGGTTTGAGCTCGCCCGCTGTTGCTACTGCGGTATAGTCTTTCATCACTTCACCCGGCTTGCCGAGCGGCCAGAATCGAGAACGGTGCGTATCATTGATGCTGCATCTTTCAGGCTTTCTGCTTTTCCGACGTGATGGAGCACGATCGCGCCGCTCAGTATCAGAGAGTCGTAGAATGAACCTTTGTTTCCTTGCAAAGCTGCCATGCCTGCTTCTGCGGCAGCGCGCGCGGTGGCGGGAATGTCGATCGCGGCGACGATCTCGTCTTCACCTTCTGCGGTGGAAACGGCGCCCGGCAGCGGGACTGAACGCACATCCTGCTGTATGCCGAGTTCTGCAGGGTCGATGGTAACTTCGCTTTCCGGCCCTTTGTCGTGGTAGTGGAAGTAGCGGCCGGGCTGACGCAGCGAAGGCACCACGCCGCCTTCCACGCCGCGGATGATGCAGGCGGTGTCGAACCCTGCAACGCGCGCGAGTTCAGCATAGATAGGTGGATAGGGCTTGTGCACGAAGCCGGTGATGAAATGGGTTTTTTTGCGTCCCGCGATGGGCTTCGAGAGCACTTCGACCGTGGTCAGCACTTGGCGCTTGATCATCTGCGCGCGCAGGCCGACCAGACTGTGCAGGCCGGGATTGGACTGAGCCTGGTCGATGTAGGTCCAGCCGAGTTTCGGGTTTGAAAGGCGGGCTGCGGCTTCCTGCGGCGAAAGATCGACCGGCACGTTTGCTGCCTGCAGGATATGGCGCGCGGTCACGCCATATTTGGGCCCCACTCTGTCCAGGCCGTGGCTTACTGCATGCACATCAAATTCGGCAAGCAAAGGCCCCAAAAAAGGCGCTGTTGGCAGGCAGCGGTTGTATCCGTCGTAGGGGTCTCCGATGTCGACCACTTCGTCGACTTCCGCCGTGACGCGCCGGGTCGTTTCCAGCACCGCATCGAGCACGCCGATGTTCTCATCCATGCTTTCGCGCTTCATGCGCAGCGCGATAAAGAAAATGGCGACCTGCACCGGGTCGATCTGGTTTTCGATGATAGCTTTGGTGCCAAGATGCGCTTCTTCGCGGCTGATGTCCTTGGAAAGGTCGGGGCCGGTGGCGATGCGCTGGATGATGGAGCGCATCAGCAATTTGGGATCGGATGGAGTGTTCATGATTGTTCCGTGAGAATAAGCATTCGCTGATTCTGATTCATTTTGATCGAAACAGCAATGTTTTAATCGTTTGTTGAATCCGCTGCGATCTGTTCATCAACTCGCATTACAATAGCCGCATGAATCAGTTCAAGATCATCGAAAGCCTTGCAGATATTTCCGCAACGGATTGGGATGCGCTGGCCAAAGGCGATCCCCTGCTGTCGCATGCCTTCCTTGGCGCACTGCAACAAAGCGGTTGCGCCACGCCAGAATTTGGCTGGCAGCAGCAATTTCTCACGCTGTGGCAGGAGGGCAGGCTCCTGGGCGCAATGCCGCTTTATCTGAAGATGAATTCCTTTGGCGAGCATGTGTTCGACTTTGCATGGGCGGACGCATATCGCCGCCACGGTCTGCATTATTACCCCAAGCTCGTGTGCGCCGTGCCGTTCACGCCGGTGACGGGGAGAAGGCTGCTTGCACAATCCGATGAAGCCAGGCGTTCACTGCTTTCTGCCGCGTTGAGCTACGCAAAGGAAACTGGCGTATCCTCTCTGCACGCGCTTTTTCTGAATGACGCAGATGCAGCGATTGCAAGATC
>JAJXTL010000209.1 GCA_021783855.1 Pseudomonadota bacterium | reverse complement strand
CAACAGGCACCACCAGATTGATGAATTGCTCAAGCAAGCGGATATTGCGATGTATCAAGCCAAGACGGCTGGTCGTAACACACTGCGTTTTTTTAACCCCGAGATGCAGGAAAGCATCAATGTGCGTTCAGCCCTCGAGGGCGAATTGCGCACAGCACTTGAACAGCAACAGTTTCAGTTGTATTACCAAATTCAGGTTGACAGTTCACATCGACCTCTAGGAGCGGAAGCGTTGATACGCTGGATGCACCCTGAGCGTGGCGCGATATCACCTATGCGGTTTATTCCACTTGCGGAAGAAATCGGGCTCATACTTCCCATAGGGCAGTGGGTGCTGGAAACGGCTTGTGCGCAACTAAAGGCATGGGAACAAGATGTTCTTACCCGCAATCTCAGTCTGTCATTGAATGTAAGTGCCAAGCAGTTCCACCAGGAGTATTTTGCAAGTCAGGTGCAGGAAACTATACAACGTCATGGGATTAAACCTGAGCTGCTCAAGCTGGAACTGACTGAAAGCATGTTGGTGGAAGATATCGAAAAAACCATTTGCTGCATGAAGACATTGAACAAAATTGGTATCCGTTTCTCATTGGATGATTTCGGAACTGGTTATTCCTCTTTGCAGTATCTCAAACGTTTGCCACTCGAACAGCTCAAGATAGACCAGTCTTTCGTAAAAGACATTGCAATTGATGACAACGACAAGGCAATTATTAACACCATCATTGCTATGGCTCATAGCATGGGCATCAATGTCATTGCTGAAGGTGTTGAGACGGAAGCGCAGCGCCAACAACTTTTACAGAGTAGATGTAATCAATTTCAAGGATACCTATTCAACAAGCCGGTTCCAATTGAGCTGTTTGACCTGTATCTGCTGAGCCTGGCGTAAGGATGGATGCCGTCCGTGATAGTCGAGTCAGTGCCAGCTTTGGGGTGTTTGTAGAAATGCGTCCCGCTAAACTGCTTTCCAAGTGGCCGACAGTCGCCAACGACGGTTATGTCTCAGGAACTAAGCTACGCGAAGGGTCGCAATCCGGCAGGCTGAAAATGACGATGTGAATAGAAGGAATGAAAGGCGATTTGTTTTTGCGCTATAATCAGCGTCAACAGGCAGAGTACAGTTTCATTTGGTTAGGTGAGGGTATCAATGGGGGTGTCGCAAGATGTTGCAGGGTTGTAATACCTGTTTTTGCGTGGTATTCAATTGCACCTATCCCACCAAATTGCAGTTTTACAAAAAAACCAGCTCAGGCTGGTTTTTTTGTTTGCCGGGCAGGGGTGAAGGCGGGATTCAGCGAACCTTGGTTGGCACAAGTTTTGTTTTAATGAATATTTTTGGAGATGCAGAGTATCATCACGTCGCAATGAATAAACTCTATATAAAAACCTACGGCTGCCAGATGAACGAGTATGACTCGGACAAGATGGCGGATGTGTTGCGCGCCTGCGACGGGATGGTGCAGACGGACAACATCGAAGAGGCCGATGTCATTCTGTTCAATACCTGTTCGATACGCGAGAAGGCTGAAGAGAAGGTGTTTTCCGACCTGGGCCGGGTGCGAACGCTCAAACTGGCCAATCCCGATTTGCTGATCGGCGTCGGTGGCTGTGTCGCCAGCCAGGAGGGCGATGTGATCATCAAGCGCGCGCCTTACGTGGATGTGGTGTTCGGGCCGCAGACGCTGCACCGTTTGCCGGAGCTGATCAAGGCGCGCCGTGAGTCGGGCCGCTCGCAGGTGGATATCAGTTTCCCCGAGAACGAAAAATTCGATCATCTGCCCACCCCCCAGACTTCTGCCGCCTCTGCCTTTGTGGCCATCATGGAAGGGTGCAGCAAATACTGTACCTTCTGCGTGGTGCCCTACACGCGTGGCGAAGAAGTTTCGCGCCCCCTGAATGACGTGATGAAGGATATTGATGAGCTGATGGCGCAAGGCGTTAAAGAGGTGACGCTGATCGGTCAGAATGTGAACGCCTATGCCGGTGCAACAGAGGATGACGATACGGTGGACTTCGCCTATCTGTTGCAAGCCATCGCCGCTCTGCCGGGAATCGCACGCATCCGTTATACGACGTCGCATCCTAAGGATATGAGTCAGCGGCTGATCGATGTGTATGCGAATACGCCCAAGCTGGTCAGCCATTTGCATCTGCCGGTGCAGTCAGGTTCTGACAGGGTACTGGCTGCGATGAAACGCGGTCATACCGTGCTTGAATACAAATCCATCATTCGCCGGGTGCGCGCCTTGCGCCCTGGCATCTGCATCACGTCGGATTTTATCGTAGGCTTCCCCGGCGAGACTGAGCAGGATTTCGAGGCGACGCTTAAATTAATCGATGAAATCGGCTTCGATAACAGTTTCAGCTATCTGTACAGCCCGCGTCCGGGTACGCCGGCTGCGGAAATGCATGATGACACCCCTCATGAAGTGAAGGCGGCGCGTTTGAAACGTTTGCAAGACAGACTGTCTTCGCAGGAGGATGCAGTAGGGCAGTCCATGCTGGGCAGCGTGCAGCGCGTGCTGGTGGAAGGCGTATCGAAAAAGGATGTGCTGGAACTGGCCGGCCGCACCGACAACAACCGCGTAGTCAATTTCAGCGGCTCGCCCGGCATGATAGGGCGTTTTGTGGATGTGAAGGTCACTCAGGTGGTCAGACATACCTTGAGAGGCGAACTGGCGGAGACGATCGCATGAGCGATGCCAAACCCAAACTTTCATTGACCGTACAATACGCAAGCGCGGCTGAAACTCTGCCTGCGCGCCAAAAGTGGCGGCGCTGGATCAAAGCAGCCTTGCAGCGCGATGTGATAATGACGCTGCGCATCGTGGATGAGGCGGAAGGGAGGGAGCTTAATAAGGTCTATCGCGGCCGTGATTATGCGACCAATGTGCTGACCTTCGTCTATGACGATACTGAGCCGTTGTCAGGAGACGTGGTGATCTGTGCGCCGGTGGTGGAAAGTGAGGCGCAAGGTCGGAATCTGGAGGCGCATTACGCGCATATGGCCATCCATGCCGCGCTGCATTTGCAGGGCTATGACCATGAAGAAGATGACGATGCGGTCAAGATGGAAGCATTGGAAAGCGCCTTGATGGTAAGATTGCGTTATCCTGATCCCTATATGGAAGTCTGAAACCGAAAAATGCCTGAGCCTGAGAGTCATAAACCGACCTTGTTGGAACGCCTGTCCGCGCTGCTGCTGCGCGAACCGGAAGATCGTGAGCAGCTGGTCAAGCTGTTGCACGGTGCTTATGAAAATAATCTGCTGGATGCGGATGCGCTGTCCATGATGGAAGGCGTGCTGCAAGTCTCCGAACGGCAGGTGCGCGAAATCATGATCCCCCGCGCGCAAATGGATGTCATCGACATCGGCCTCTCTCCTGAAGAATTCATCCCCTTTGTCATTGAAACGGCGCACTCGCGTTTTCCGGTGATCGAGGGTGATCGGGACAATATCATCGGTATTCTGCTGGCGAAGGATTTGCTGCGTTACTACGCAGGAGAAGAGTTCGATGTGCGCGATATGTTGCGCCCGGTGGTATTCGTGCCGGAAGCCAAACGGTTAAACGTGCTGTTGCGCGATTTTCGCAGCAACCGCAATCATATCGCGCTGGTGGTGAATGAATACGGCGGCGTGTCGGGCATGGTGACGATAGAAGATGTGCTGGAGCAGATTGTCGGCGACATCGAAGATGAATATGACTTCGATGCCGATGAGGACAACATCATCGCCGACGAATCGGGGCACTACCGCGTCAAGGCGGATACCGAGATTGCCGATTTTAATGCAGCCCTGGGTTCTGACTTCAGCGACGAAGAGTGCGACACCATAGGCGGTCTGGTGCTCAAAGCCGCCGGACAACTGCCCAAGTGCGGCGACAGACTTTATTTGGGCGAGCTGACTTTTACCGTGCTGCGTGCGGACAGCCGCAGGTTGTATACCCTGCTGGTGGAACGAACCAAATCAGCCGGCGGCTTGCCCGTTAACCAGCGCTCCTGATGAGTCATGTTATCGGATTTTTAGGCTAAGAATACCTTATCTTGAACTGTTTTGATGTCAGCAGCTGCTTGTGCAAAGCCTGTTGTCACGTAAAAAACGATCGATATCCCTCCGCAATTCCTCTCCCATATTGATATAGATCAATATCGATAAGTACATCTGAATATATCCTGCGCCACGGCTGGGATTGATCCGGGTCGGATTATTTAACTATGGGGGATTTACAAAATGGAAAATGCAATACCAGTTATTTTCGTCATGTCACCTTTTTTTGGTTTGGCACTCATGATTATTTTCAGTGGGGATGCTGCATAGGTTATAACCCGGGCTGTGCAATAGCTTTATGAAAAATTGGGGGTGATGCTGCCCCCAATTCGGCTTTTAATTTCGTCTGTCGCGATGTCTTGCAGGTTTGAACTCCACTTCCCTCCGTTTTTCCCGCAATACTGGCTGGCGCTCATGAGATGAGCCGACAGCTGTGATGCTATGTAAACGCTGATTTATTCTCTTTTGTCATTCCGAACGTAGAGAGGAATCTTTATAAATGGCGGTTTCAAGCACCAAGTGCAAAAAGTGCTGCGTGATGTAGCTTAAAGTCAAAAGCGTCTGGCATGAACAGTTCTACCGGACATTTGAAACCGAGTGACTTGCGTGGACGGGTATTCAATTTCCA
>JAJXTL010000208.1 GCA_021783855.1 Pseudomonadota bacterium | reverse complement strand
AAACTTCTTGGACAATACCATCGTGATCGCTGCCGTCAGCGTGGTCTTGCCGTGATCGACGTGACCGATGGTGCCGACGTTGACGTGTGGTTTTGTACGTTCAAATTTGCTCTTTGCCATATTTTTTCCTTAGTCAAACGTTAACAATAATTACTAAATTTGGTGCCCATGGCGAGAATCGGACTCGCGACCTCTCCCTTACCAAGGGAGTGCTCTACCACTGAGCCACATGGGCAGGATTAACACTGGAGCGGGTGAAGGGGATCGAACCCTCGTCGTAAGTTTGGAAAACTTCTGCTCTACCATTGAGCTACACCCGCAAGCCTTCCCTTCAAACAACGCCGTTAAAGCATGCCACTAAAAGCCGCACCGGCACTGAAAGCTGCACTGGCACTGAAAACTGGTGGAGGGGGAAGGATTCGAACCTTCGTACTCTAAGAGGGCAGATTTACAGTCTGCTGCCTTTAACCACTCGGCCACCCCTCCAAATTGAACGCGTAATTATGCAGATCGGCAACTTGCCTGTCAATCTATTTTTAATTTATTTTGTTCTATACAGGGCCGATTGCGCGTGCGCCTGCAATCCTTCACCCAAAGCCAGCGTTGCCGCGATTTTCCCCAGAGTCTGCGCACCCTGTTGCGAAACTTGTATCAAACTGCTGCGTTTTTGAAAATCATATACGCCCAGCGGCGAGGAAAAACGCGCAGTTCCCGAGGTCGGCAGTACGTGATTCGGGCCCGCGCAATAATCACCTAGCGCCTCCGAGGTATAGCGTCCCATAAAAATTGCGCCTGCATGCTTCAATTTCGGCAACCAGACTTGCGGATCTTCGATCGACAATTCCAGATGCTCTGGCGCGATGCGATTGCTGATAGCACACGCCTCCTCCAGACTGCCGACATGAATCAGCGCACCGCGATTTTCCAGCGCCGTCCTGATGATCTCGCGGCGTGGCATTTGTTCGAGCAAACGGTCGGCGCTCATCGCCACCGCCTTGATAAAATCGGCATCAGGTGAGAGCAAAATCGCCTGGGCCAATTCGTCATGCTCGGCCTGCGAAAACAAATCCATCGCAACCCAGTCGGGATCAGTCAGTCCATCACAGATCACCAGAATTTCCGAAGGCCCCGCGATCATATCTATGCCGCACACGCCAAACACGCGGCGTTTAGCCGCTGCCACATAGGCGTTACCGGGACCGACTATCTTGTCCACCCTGGGGATGCTGGCTGTGCCATAGGCCAGCGCACCCACCGCCTGCGCGCCTCCGATGGTAAACACGCGATCCACGCCTGACAGGTAGGCGGCCGCCAGCACCAGTTGATTCTTTACTCCATCCGGCGTCGGCACCACCATGATCAATTCCGCAACACCCGCCACCTTGGCCGGCAGCGCATTCATCAAAACGGATGAAGGATAAGCCGCCTTGCCGCCCGGAACATACAAACCCACCCGGTCGAGCGGCGTCACCTGCTGGCCCAGCAACGTCCCATCGGCGTCAAGATAGCTCCATGAAGCCTGCACCTGCCTCTGATGGTAGTCGGTCACGCGCAGCGCGGCAGCTTCCAGTGCCGTACGCTGCTCAGCAGGCAGCGCTTCAAACGCTGCGCGCAACTCATCGCGCGGCAATTCCATCGCAGCAGCATCTGGCAACGACATACGGTCAAACCTTGCCGTGTATTCCAGCACCGCTGCATCGCCTCGTATCTGCACGTCGGAGAGTATAGCCGCGACCGTCGCCTCCAGCTTTTCATCTGCCGTAGTTTCATATGCCAGCAACGCGTCAAGTTCACGATTAAAATTTACAGCGCTGCTCGATAGTTGTCTGATTTTCATTTTATGAGCCAAATTTATTACGTTCTTCGCATTTTAAAGGACAACTGCATCACCTTGAAAGTTATTACGGCATTCATCACATGACGAACGGCAGTTTTCATTGATAAAACAACTCAATTCTTGCTAATAGCTGGAGCTATTGCAATCATTGATCAAACACAAAGCGCGCACAGCGCGACTATCATTCAGCAACTTAACGGTCTCATTGTTTAGTTGCGTGGGAAGCCCCATGCGGGCTTGTTTCGTGGGAAGACCCCTGCGGTCTTCCTTCATCAAATTCACTTCCTGAACTTTTGAATCGTCCCCTAAACAAATGCGACCTCATATGGGCCATCACGTTTTTAGGCGCCAGCATGGCGGGTGTAAATTTCGGCAGCTCAAGTGCATCGAGCGTGTTTTTCGCCACCAGGCCCAGCTCCGTATCCCCCTCCACCATCAGGCGCCGACTGAAAAAAAGCGTGTCAGGGTCTTCCTTGCGGGTGGCCAGCAGATAAAAATCCTGCAGCGTTGCACTGATGGAGAGATCAATCCCGCTGCCGGAGTGGTCCAGCGTAAATTTGCCGGCATCGACGGTGAAATACAAATGCACTCCGACATCCCTGACATGGATGTCAATATGCTTACCGTGCAGCGGCGCAAGCGAGTCGGTGATCCTTCCCAGCGCCAGATTGAGCAGCTTGGTAAAAGCGAAGGATGGCGGGAAGGGTGGCAACAGCGAAACCACTCTGGCTATAGACTTTGGAAATGTGAACTGTTCCATACCTTAACTCCCGGCGGATAGGCGCTGATCAACATTCGACAGGCTCTGCTCCATACCGGCCCGGCCATGCCAGTAACCGTTACAAGGCTCATCCGGCATCAGCCGCGCCGTCAGCCGCTGTGCCTCTTCAACTGACAGACTGCCTTCCAGCCGCTGGCGGAACAGGGCAACAATTTTTTCGGTATGAAAAGGTTGCGGGCTGATGCGCAGCACATCCACCTGCTTCATGTTTTCCAGTTCCGCCAGCAGACTATATATGCCGGACGATTGCGTCTGGATGCCGTTCAGCGCCAGAAACGACTGCCCCTCCCGTGTCTTCAGGGTCAATCCATAAGGATGGTCAAGACAACGGAACTGGCAGTCATCCTTGGGCAGGTTGTAATGCCGTGCGGTAAAACAGCGTGCAGAGAAGGCGAGCGGAAGACGTCCATAGCCGAAAATCTCGGTCTCCACGCCTTGCGGCTTATGGACCAATATGTCGTAGAGCATCTGGCGGGACATTTCTACCGGCATGACCCAGCGCTTAGCCCCCAACCCGGCCAGCAGCGACAGCGTCTGCGGGTTATAGATATTGATGTGCGGGCCTGCAACGAATTCATTTCCCGACAATAAATGTACCGCCCCCATATCGTTGGCCTCAACCCTGAACCTGCCGTTTTCAGCCAGACGGCGCAAGGTTTTGAGGTCGGACTCGGATTCGATCAGCGCCTGGGTGGACAGCACCACCTCCTTGCCTGCTGAGGCTAACTTTTCCGCTACCGCCAGCCAGTCCTCAAGACGAAAAACATGGCGCTTTGAGCATACCGTCTCGCCAAGATAAATGATATCCACCGGCGCATCGCTGATCCGTTCATAAAATTCGAACAGGGCGTCGCGCTGCCAATAATAGAGAATCGGGCCGAGAGACAGTTTCACGTTTATTTCCAGGGACGGTGATAAGCGCCGAGGGTATTTTGCTGTCCCTCGGCAAGCTTGTTCAGCTGCAACATCCAGGCAGGATCGACGGCATAGTTTTCAGTATTTTTCATGGCTGCATCGATGGCGGCGCGCCATACGCGGGTTACTTGTTCCACATAAACCGGGCTGCGCTGACGACCCTCGATCTTGATGGCGGATATGCCCATGCGCAGCATCTCCGGTATCAGTTCCAGGGTGTTGAGACTGGCTGGCTCTTCGATTGCATAATAGGTTTCGCCGCTGACCTCGAAGCGCCCTTTGCACAAGGTAGGGTAGCCCGCATTCTCATTGGCAGCGTAACGATCCAGCAATACACCGTTCAGCCGCGACTCCAGTCCTTGCGGGGTTTGCTGCCAGCGCACCGCTTTGGCAGGGGAACACACGCCGGCGGTATTGGGTGATTCGCCGGCAACATAGGAGGACAGCACGCAACGCCCTTCCACCATCACGCACAGGCCGCCGAAGCCGAATAGCTCGATTTCCACGGGAGTATGTTTGAGCAATTGCTCAACCTGCGGCAAGGACAATACCCGGGGCAACACCGCCCGCTGGATGCCAAAATTCTCATGGTAGAAATTGATGGCCTCGTAATTGGTCGCCGAACCCTGCACCGACAGATGCAAACGCAGCTGGGGATAGGTTCGACAGGCATAACGCATCAGCCCGGCATCTGCCAGGATCACGGCATCCACGCCGGCTTCCGCCGCATGATCCACCGCCTGCTGCCAGCGCTGCCAGGTGGCGGCCTGAGGATAAGTATTCAGCGCCAGCAAAACTTTTTTGCCGCGCGCATGGGCATAGCGCACCGCCTCACTGGCGGCAGGAAGATCGAAGTTCAGGCCCGCAAAGGCGCGCGCGTTGGTATTGCCGCGAAAACCGATATATACGTAATCCGCACCGTTATCCACCGCCGCCTTCAGCGCAGGCAGACTGCCTGCCGGACAAACCAGTTCAAGCGACATGTCTCAATTCCTCGTTAACGTGAAACACGCGCAAGCGTTCGTTTGCTTCCTCGCCCTCCGGGAGAGGATTGAGATGAGGGAAACGGGCATGGCGAGTTTCATCATCAGGGGTGGCACAATCGCCATGCCCGTTATAAAAATGTGTACCGACGCGGCTGCCCTGGC
>JAJXTL010000207.1 GCA_021783855.1 Pseudomonadota bacterium | reverse complement strand
GAGTTACTACCTGAACCTGGTCGGGGTGGAGAGATTCGAACTCCCGACATCCTGCTCCCAAAGCAGGCGCGCTACCAGGCTACGCTACACCCCGAAGGATGCGCATTATACAGACACACCTCGCGAAAGCAACGCTGATTTCATATTTCTTTCAAACGTTGCATCGCCATCATCAGGTAGTAGCCCATCGACCACAAGGTGAGCAGTGCCGCCATATACAACAGCAAGGAACCGATCTCCTGAAAATTCATGCCCAGCACCTGTTCGTGATACAGCAACATGGCGATCGCAAGCATCTGAAAAGTCGTTTTTATTTTTCCCAGCAAGGAAACGGCAGTACTTTTGCTCTCACCGATCTTGGCCATCCATTCTCGCAGTGCCGAAATAGTGATTTCCCGACCGATGATGATAAAAGCAATGACTGCATCTGCGCGACCCAACTCGACCAGCAATATCAGCGCTGCGGCCACCATCAGTTTATCTGCAACCGGATCGAGAAAGGCACCGAACGCGGAAGATTGATTCAACCGACGCGCAAGGTATCCATCCAGCCAGTCGGTCAGCGATGCCAGTAAGAATACACCTGTCGCAGTCATGTTTTTCGCATGCGGGGCAAGCGTGCTATCGGACAAGTAAAACGCCGTTACGAACACCGGAATAAGCAGAATTCTTAACCAGGTAAGCAAATTTGGGATGTTTATCTTCATGGTCGTCAGTGTAGCTGCTGACAAATCGCTTCAGCAACAACTTTTCTATTATTTGATGTAGTTGCTGATGAATCGCTTCAGCAACAACTTTTCTATTATTTGATGTAGTTGCTGGTGAATCGCTTCAGCAACAGCCTTTACTTATTTTTGATGCAGTTGCCGATATATTTTTTCAGCAAGCGATTTGCTGATTCCTTCAACCTGGCTGAGTTGTTCGACACCGGCCTGCGTGACGCCACGAAGCCCGCCGAAGTGAGTCAGCAGGCTGCGACGACGCTTATCCCCCACTCCGCTGATTTCTTCCAGACTGGATGTTGTACGAGCCTTGCCGCGACGGGCCCTGTGTCCGGTAATCGCGAAACGATGTGCCTCATCGCGTATCGTTTGTATCAGATGCAATGCCGGATCATCGGCACTCAAGCGTCTGGCCCTGCCGTCGGGAAAAATCAGCTGCTCCATCCCCGCCTTCCGATCGACTCCCTTGGACACCCCTACCAATGGCAAATCCAGTCCCAATTCCTGCATCACCTGCATGGCGACATGCAATTGCCCCAGACCGCCGTCTATCAGGATCAAATCGGGCCGCGCCGCGTCCTTGGGGGCTGCGGCAAGTTTCTGATAGCGGCGTGTCAGCGCCTGACGCATCGCCGCGTAGTCATCTCCCGGCGTGATGCCGGCCCCTTCGACTAAGCCTGTCCTGAGTCCTTCGACTTTGCTCAGGACAGGAATGTTATAGCGCCGGTATTGCGCTGATCGCATATCGAGATTGTCGTAAACCACGCAGGAAGCCACCGTCGCTTCTCCCATGGTATGGCTAATATCAAAGCATTCGATGCGCTGCAACTGCGGCATATCCAGCCAGTCGCGCAGCCGATCCAGACGCACAGACTGCCCGCCCTGCTGCATCACGCGTTGACCCAGCGCAAGCTCAGCGTTGCGCTGCGCCATTTCAAGCCACTGGCGGCGCTCTCCGCCGGCGGCCGTGCTGATTTTGACCGCGTGCCCTGCCTGTTCACTCAATAATTGCGCCAGGGTTTCATCCGGATGCCCATCCATAAGTTTTTTAGAATCACATTCAGCTGCCAACACCAGTAAAGGAGGCACGGCACGATTGAGATAATGCTGCGCGATAAATGCCTGCACGATTTCATCCGGCGGCAAATCTTCCGCATGTTCCGGGAAAAAACTCTTGTCGCCCAGATGACGCCCGCCGCGCACCATGGCAAGGTTCACACAGACCAGCCCATCTTGCTGCGCCAGCGCGATGATGTCTGCATTCGTCTCGCCCCCCGTCGACTCGACGAATTGTTTTTGTTGAACGGTATGAAGGGCATGCAACTGGTCGCGCAACACGGCGGCCTGCTCGTAATGCTGCACCTCTGCCGCCTGCTCCATCGCGGCTCGCAGGGTGCGTTCGACTTCCTGGTGCTTTCCTTGCAGCAGCAGCACGGCACAGCGAATATCGGTCTGATAGTCCGCCTCGGAAATCAAATTGACGCAGGGTGCGGTACAACGATTGATCTGGTGCAACAAACAGGGGCGCGTGCGATTTTTGAACACGCTGTCCTCGCAGGTGCGTATGCGAAAAATCCTTTGCAGCAACTGTATCGTTTCACGGGCGGCATAGGCGTTGGGATACGGGCCGAAATACTGATGCCGGCGATCGGGTGCGCCGCGATAATAAGTCAGGCGCGGGAATCGATCTCCGGTCAGCACGATATATGGATACGACTTATCGTCTCTGAACAGTATGTTATATCGCGGCTTTAAGGACTTTATCAGATTATTTTCCAGCAGCAGCGCTTCGGCTTCCGAACGTGTCACGGTGGTTTCGATACGCGCAATGTGCGACACCATCAGGCGGATGCGCGGTGAAATATTGCTCTTCTGGAAATAGGAGGAGACGCGTTTCTTCAGTTGATTGGCCTTGCCGACATACAGCACGGCTCCCCGCTCGTCGTAATAGCGGTACACGCCCGGCAGCAACGGCAGGCTGTCTAAAATCGGCTTGGGATCAAAAGCTTCCAAGATGTTAAGCGGTATCGACAATGGCAAGGCGCGAGCAGCGACGGCAATCCATAGCAGACTTCATTTCTAACCCTGCTCCAGAGTAAATGAGGCTTGCGCGTCCTGCCCCAGATGTTTGACCAGATAGGGCATCACCTGTTGCAGCGTAGTATGCAGATTCCATGGCGGATTGAGCACGAACATGCCGCTGCCATGCATGCCGAAACCATCTTCGCTCAATCCCTGCACGCTGAGTGCCACATTAAGCCAGCTTTTCACCGGCAGTTGTTTGAGTTGTTCCGGCAACTGCCGCGCGTCGCTTCGTTGCAACTGAGGATACCACACGGCATAGACGCCGCTGGCAAAGCGTCTGAGCCCCTCGCGCAGCGCCGATACCACGCGCTGGTAATCCTGTTTATCTTCGTAAGGCGGGTCTATCAGCAGCAGCGCGCGGCGCGGCGGCGGCGGCAGCAAGGCCTTGAGCGCAGTAAAACCATCGACGCTTTGCACCAGCGCCCCTGAACCCGCAAAATTTTCCTGCAAAAGCTCACTGTCGCTCGGATGCAGCTCAAACAAGCGCATTTTGTCCTGCTCCCGCAACAGACGCTGCGCAATCAGCGGTGATCCGGGATACAGTTTCATTTGTCCGTCAGGATTGATGCTTTTGACCAAGCTCACGTAGTCGGCCAGTGCTTCGGGCAGATCATCGCGGTGCCAGAGTCGCTCAATACCGCTCTCATACTCGGCATTTTGCGTTGCATAACCGCTGTCCAGCGCATAGCATCCCGCGCCTGCATGGGTGTCGATGTACCAGAACGGTTTGTCTTTTTGCGACAGGTAGCGCAGCAGCTGTACTTCGATGAAGTGCTTCAGCACATCGGCATGATTGCCTGCGTGAAAGGCGTGTCGGTAACTCAGCATGAATGGGGATCGTCAAAGTGCAGGGCGCAATTGTGCCACGCCCGTGCCTGCTTGACAAAACTATCCCGTCTTACAGGAGCCGCGCAGCTTAGCCCTGACGGCCGGACTGCGGATAGCTTCGTGTTACTTTTGATTAAATTTCATGTTGCCCTGCCAGCCGCAGGACTCGCACTGGTAGCGCCTGACGGAAACGACAAGACATAAAATTCGGTCGAGCACACGACGCGGCACGCGGTCCAGATAGGAAGAGTTACATTTGGGGCAAGTTCGACTGACAGCCTGAACATGAGCGCCCGGATAAGAAAACTTAAACATAATCAACACCCCCCGGTGATCGATTAACGAGTGTGTCTGAGAAACATTACATTTCAATTAAGCTGTGCAAACGACGCCGGGAAGTTTAATCGTATAAATAAAAAATCCATATTCCGTATGGCCTATATATCCGGAGCTGCCAGCGCCGCCAATTCCGCCTCGCTGAACCCGGCAGCCCGCCGGGCCGCCAAATTGAACGGGCCGCGCAGCGGGGGCGCCACATAGTCCCTTGCCAGGCGCGCGTACGTTTCTACAGGATCAAGTCCGCGCTGCACGCACAGGTAGCCGTACCTGCGATTGCCGATCGCGACATGGCCGATTTCGTCCCTCAGGATGATATCCAGAATCTCAGCCGCTTTCATGTCGCCAACTTGGGCGAGCTTCCCGCGCATCGCGGGCACGGCATCCAGTCCGCGCGCCTCCATGGTCCTTGGCACCAGCGCCATGCGCGCCAGCACATCGTGACGTGTCTTGTCGACCATCTCCCATAAGCTGTTATGCCCCGGGAAGTCACCATAGTCGTAACCCATACCTTGCAAGTGTTCGAGCAGCAAGGAAAAATGCAACGCCTCCTCATCCGCCACCTCCAACCAGTCGGCATAATATTCGCGCGGCATATCCGGGAAGCGCCAGATCGCATCGAGCGCCAGATTGATGGCGTTGAATTCGATGTGTACCAGCGCATGAATCAGGGCGGCCCGCCCTTCAAGCGTGTTCATCGAGCGACGCCTGACCTCGCGCG
>JAJXTL010000206.1 GCA_021783855.1 Pseudomonadota bacterium | reverse complement strand
GACTGACGGGATTGGAAAGCCGGAGGCGGATTTTCGTTGCCGATTGCGCGCCGCGCAGCGCGATGAAAAATATCCGAATCGCGCTGCAACCCGCGCCAACACTGCTGTCTTCTGTCCTCTGTCTTCTGTCTTCTGAATCCTGGCACGCCTATTGCTTTATACCAGGCAAGGCGAATCGGCATCCGTCGGATCTGCCCGAACCCAACTTAAACTCAAGGAGCTTTCAAATGAAAAACGTGCAAAAAGGTTTTACCCTGATCGAATTGATGATCGTCGTCGCGATCATCGGCATCCTGGCCGCTGTCGCGATCCCTTCTTACCAGAACTACACCAAGAAAGCCAAGTTCACCGAGGTCGTCCAGGCAACTGCGCCTTTGAAGCAGGCGGTTGACGAGTGCGTGCAGTCGCAAAGTTTACTTGCCGGTCCGGTAACTGGCTGCGCGCCCGGATCCAATGGTGTGCCGGCTACAATGCCATCATCAACTGGTTATGTTGCTTCTATTGCTGTGAATGCAGGTGGAAACGGTGTAATTACTGCAACATCGACTAATGCGATTGTTGATAGCACTGGCGCACAGGTAACTTATATATTGACTCCAACAGTGGACGCAAACGGAGCCGCACAATGGGCGACATCCGGTAGCTGTCAAGCAGCCGGTCTTTGCAAGTAACATGATCTAGCGGTTCAATCAGAAGCCCCTCATAATGAGGGGCTTCTGCTATTGGGGGACAGATATGAGCATGAACCGTCGCTGGATATTCGTGCTGCTGCTTCTTGCAGCAGTAGCATTGTTGTATGGATGGTTCCTGTGGAACCCGATCGTATTCGACGACAAGCCGTTGTTCATGGTCGATATGAAAGGAAATTTTCCTGTTTCCAGCGACCGCTTCTCGCTGTTTCAGTTGCGTTCCTTACCTTATGCAACGCTTGCCTGGACGAAAGCCGCGTTCGGTCTGGACCTGATCAATTTCAGGCTGGGCAATATGGCGCTTCATGCGATGGCGGTGCTGGCGCTATTTTATTTTCTCGAAAAAATCATCGATGCGGTGCATGGTGAAAACGCGCGGCTTGCCGGATTCTTTGCCGCATTGCTGTTCGCCCTTCACCCGGTGGCGGTTTATGGGGCAGGATATCTGGTGCAGCGCACCATCGTGATGGCATTGCTGTTCAGCCTGCTTGCGATGTCGGCCTATGTTCATGGCAGCATGCGAAACAGATCACTGTGGTTATGGGCCAGCGTGCCGCTGTATTATCTCGCGGTGTTCTCCAAGGAGCACGCCGTCATGCTGCCTGTCGTGCTGCTGGCGCTGACGGTGCTACTGCATCAGGACTGGCCTGCAAGGATTAGGAAACACTGGGCAGTATTTGCTGCCTATGCTGCCATTGCAATATTCGTGCTGCTTGCAAAAAAAGGTGTGTTGGGCTCGGTGTATGAAATCAATGCGCCGGATATGCTGGAAAAAATAGATGGTGGAGAGCACAGCTATCTGCTCAGCATCCTGACGCAGAGCGGGCTGTATTTCAAATATCTGCTGTTGTGGCTAATACCCGATCCTGCATGGATGTCCGTGGACATGAGAGAGCCTTTTGCCGGGAGCCTATTGACGCCTTACTGGTTGGGATTTTTCGGTTACATCGGATACGGTGCGTTGGCAATTGCATTGCTTTTCAGGCGTGGCATGGCGGGTCTGGTCGGCTTTGTCATGTTGTTTCCCTGGCTGATGTTCGCGACGGAATTTTCCACTGTGCGCATTCAGGAAAGTTTCGTCCTGTACAGAAGTTATCTGTGGATGCCCATGATTCTGGTGCTTGTTCCGCTGGCGCTGTTCAAGATGCGTATGAAGTATGCGCTGGTTGCCTTGAGTCTGATCGCTGTTCTGATGTTTCCACTGGCCTGGAACAGATTGACTACCTTTTCCCATCCGCTTTTGCTGTGGGACGATGCCGCGAAGCTGGTAGAAGGAAAGCCGTATTTGCCTGGCATGGAGCGCATCTATCATAACCGCGCAATCGAATTGTCCAAGACAAAATTGAAACAGGAAGCCATCGCGGATTACACGACTGCGATCAGGATGAAACCCAATTACAGCTATGCCTACAACGACAGGGGTGCAGCTTATGCTTCACTGGGGCAGTATGCGGAAGCGCTGAACGATTTCAATGAGGCGATACGCCTGAAGCCAGATTATGGTCTGCCATATATCGGCAGGGGCTTGATGCTGGAAAAGGCCGGACGTTATGAAGATGCAAAGAAAAGCTTCGATATGGCCTGTCAACTGGGGTATCAGTCTGCATGCGCCAGGTCAGCCGCTCCAAATAAAGCCGAATTGCTGAATAAATAAATGATCAGAAAGAACGGTCGAAATCCGGCACTCTCCTGACGAAATTCGCTCATCTTGGATGGTAGTAACGTGAGACAAGACCATATAATCATGTAGTTATTATTTTGGCATGAGTCTTGCGGAATATTTGATTAGGGCAGGCCGGATTTCAAGCCTGCCTTTGTCTAAGATTGAACGCAAGGGAGTCGAAATTGAAAAAAATACAAAAAACCTTGGGACACAAGAAGCATGCGGGTCTTCAGGAAGGCTTTACGCTGATCGAATTGATGATCGTCGTCGCTATCATCGGCATACTGGTGAGCATCGCGATCCCTTCCTACCAGAATTACACCAAAAGAGCGAAATTTACCGAACTGGTTCAGGCAACGGCTCCGCTTAAGCAGGCCGTGGAAGAGTGCGTGCAATCGCAAGGGCTGTCGCCTGGCGTTACCATATCCGGCTGCGCGCCTGGTTCCAATGGCGTGCCTGCCTTGCCTGCTATAACTGGCATGATCGGATCGTTTGCACAAACGGGTGGTGGTAAGATCACGGTAAACAGCGCAATTGGCACAGGCTTGGTGGACAATGCAGTGTCGTACTCCTACATTTTGACTCCGGTGGGAGGAACCGTTAACGCAAATGGCACCATTACTTGGCAAACCGACCCTGCCAGCACATGCTTGAACCTTGGGCTTTGCAAATAGGAATTATTGGTAGTTTGTCAGATAGGCAATCACTGGCCGTTGCTTCAGAATTGAGGAAATCGGTGAGGAGACGAGTGTTCTCCTTGTTTAAGGTATCCGGCCTTCCTGCAGCGCAAGTTGGCTGATTTTCCGGGAGCGCCGAGCGAGGGTTTGTTCTCATCCGTGGCGATTGCTGTCTTGCAGCTTCAGCCAGATGGCAAGTCCGGTGAGTCCAGTTCCACATAGCATGATGATGGCAGATGCCTATTCCGGTTTCAAGGATCATTGGTATGCTCCTCTTCTGTGTGCTCAATGATAGCCGCCGGAAACTGCAGGAGGTCCGGTTCGTGGTTACGCATACATGAGCCTGCCGGCAGGCTCCGGAATGGCGTGACCCAATGCGCGAGCTGTTTCCAGCCATTCGGCAATGATGGTTTCGGCGTTGTTCACAGCCGCTTGATAGCTTGCGCCATCAGCCATGCAACCGGGTAGCTCTGGCACTTCGACAACAAAGCACTGATCGTCCTGGCTCCAGTAAATAATGAGTTCGTAGCGGCTTTCCATTGTGATCTCCTCGGGTGCGAACTTCAAAACCGAGTGAATCCAGAATGAGGCGCAAGTCTGAAAAAGTAATATTGTTTTCAGATGAACCACGCAGAATTGCGACCAATATGTTTTCCAGTTTACCCATTTAGCAGCAACCTGTCTGTTGAGTCATAGTTTTGGTAAAAGCCCTGGGTGTCAGAAGGCCGTATCATGGCATTATTGCGGCCGCCATCGCGCAGTTTCAGCCATGCGAAGAATCGCGTGAGTCCAGTGCCTCAGAGCATGCCGATGATAGCTGCCGGAAACTGCAAAGGCAAACGAGGCGACCGCATTCCCCTATGACATCCTTTATCCGTACCGGTTGTCACGCCGGCTGGATTTGCTATCGTGGTGACAATTATTCATACCAATTGCATGAAGGGTGCTTCAATGACAGCCGCCGAGAAAATCAACATTGCACTGCCGTCAGAAATGGTTCATATCGTCCGTGCCGCAGTGGCGACCGGCGAATACGCATCGAGCAGTGAAGTTATTCGTGACGCCTTGCGCGACTGGACATACAAGCGCAGTTTGCGCATGCAAGGTATCGCCGAGCTGCGCGGTGTCTGGCAGGAGGCCTTGAGCGACAGGACGCCCGGTATTCCAGCGGATGACGTATTGAATCGCCTTGAACGCAAGTATCAGGCGATCGCCAACGCTGCTGGCGCGGCGAAGTGAGGCAGAATGCCCCGAGGCTTCTGGAAATTCCCGCATGTGGGATTCCGGACTGAAGACAATCCGATAATTCATCGCGTCCGGGCGTGTTCTGCTGCCAGATGGGCGCGTACTTGATCGGTGGTGACTGCGCGGGTCGGATCGGTCCAGCATTTTCGGGCCAGCCTCAAGAAATGGAATTTGAAGCGTGCTGAAAGTGGGACGCACAGGCGATACAGAATAAGATCGCCTTGCTTTCGACGAGTTATGGTCGTAAAGTGTCATTCATATGAAAATATGACACAAGGAGATTTTTATGTCACCAATAGCCGTCAATATCACACAGGGCGGAAGAATTGTCATTCCGGCAGAGATGCGCCAGAAGATGGGGGTCGGCATCGGCGATCAGGTGCTGTTAAGCTGGTCGGAGGATACCCACGAACTGCGCATCGCCACCCGT
>JAJXTL010000205.1 GCA_021783855.1 Pseudomonadota bacterium | reverse complement strand
GTAATGGAGCTCGCTAGGTGCGAGGGGGAGGAGAGCGATTAATCGGGTTTCCCAGTAACCCGCTCTCTTTATCCCATGCCCTGCCGGGTGGCCACAATACCCGGTGCTGTACCGGTGCGAACACGAAACGGACGCGGGGAGGAAATGCCCCGATGATCCTGTCAACCTGAAAAAGTGGTGTGTCCACTCCACGGAGATGCAGGAAAGCTGCATAACGTGTGCCTGACTGGATGGCTGCGATACCGCATACCGTGAGGTATGCCTCGGGTCGATGGAACAAGTGTTCCAGACGATTCGGGCGAGCGTGTCGGTGACTACGGGTAGCGCCGTAGAAGCCGCAAGCCGCGCTGAGAGCTTAAACCAGTAAATGCGCCCGTCCGGGTGCTATCAGGAAAGCAAGAAAGCCATATAGGGCCTTCAGTGCCTGCTGATCGATGGAAGCAGACGACAAAAAAATTGATACTCAAAGTAAGGCAGGGTCTTTTCCCGGTTCCCCCGCCCAAAATCTGGTAACCAGCCCAGCGTATCAAGTCGCCTGTGAGTCGGTGGCGTTCTCTTGTGAACGAAAGAAAGTTGACTAAGTGGTGCGAAATGCTCTTGGAGGCTCGCAGGGTTGGCACCCTGCGGGACGGACGTAACGAGTCCGAAAACCCCGAAAGAGTATGAGCGAGAGTCTTCGACGTTGATGCCAGGCCGAAAGCCTGGCGGAGTTGTGGATTCGACTTTGCGACAAGAAACAAGTGGTTGAAACATCAGGGGAACGGTTGGCGCCGTCCCCTGTGGCAACAGACTCTTGGCGGAGTCGTTGCCCGGTTGCGTCCTGACACAGGGCGCCATGTTCAATATCAACAGGCCGTGCCTGCTGAGTGCTGCCCAGGCAGCATCAGGTCATCAACTAACGGAGGAAATCTTTTATTGCGTCACCCGGCACCTGCCGGTTATCAGGGCAGCCAAAAAACTGCCTTATTCACAACCCACCGTCGCAAGACGGTGGGTTTTCTCGTCTATGGTTTGCAGTGGATGTATGATTGCAAGCACGATCTCTATGCATGGCATTGGGCGGAGTTCCGTCCAAACAGCGGTTGATCATGGTCGCATGACGCAACTTCTGACCCCAGCTTAAAATGGGGGGGTTAGCAGTCAGTCCTTATCCAGAGGGTCCCCTAATGCCGCATGCCCCAATACACCGCTGGCAGCAAGCAGTTCCAGCCTGCCGGCTTCCCATTGCGCAAGACTTTGTACCCATTGCTCGCTGGCGTCGGCTAGGGCTGATTGCGCTGTCAGCAATTCAATCATGGTTCCAACGCCGTGGTCATAACGATTTTGCGCCGATTCCATCGCGACCCGCGCGCTTTCCAGCAATTTTCTGGATGCATCGATGGAATCAAATGCCATAACGGTATCACCATAAGCGGTCACCACTTGTTTAAGTATCTGGTGCTCGGTATCCTGCATTTGCGCCTGCGCGACGTTCGCTCGCGCTTTTGCCTCATCGATTTTGTAATGTTGCATGAACCCATCAAAAATGGGTACATTTAGCGTCAGACCTATGGTAGTAATGTTGTTCTGAACCGGTTGCAATCCCTGGTTCGGATAACCATTCTGGTCGAATGTCGTGACGAAACTCAGACTTGGCAGTCCGTCTGAGCGTGCGCTACGCACTTTCGCCTGTGCAGATGTCCATTGCTCGCGTGCAGCGCGAATCGCCGGATGGTATTGCTTTGCAAGCCGTACCCATTCCAGCAATGCCTTTATCCCTATGGATCTGTCCGGCTCGATAAGTTCAGGCAGCACGACATCCGTTCCCGGTGTCAGCCCCAGCGCATAAACCAGTTCGGCCAGCATCTTGTCTCGTTCACCAGTATCATGCGCAAGAGTTAGCTCTGCCTTCGCGGCAGCAGTCTGGGCCTGAGTCAGATCGGCGCGATCTCCGGTTCCGTGCTGTAACCTTCTATTGGCGCTGTCTTCAATCCCGCGTGCCAGTTCTTCCGCTTTTGTGCTGGCCTCGACCTTCGCTTGAGCAGCCAAAGCATTGAAATAATCCGAGATCACTTCCCCCAATAATTTCTGCATTTCGGCATCATGGTCGTCGATTGCCGCCTTTAGCGCGTCATCGGATGATGCCAGATTGGCGGATCGTCCGCCAAAATCGAACAGCAGCCAGTTCAGGGACGCATAAGTCATATGACCTTGCGTCGTATTGTTTGCCGAAGAAAAGCCGGGATATACCGTACGATTATTGAGTTCACTGATCTGTGCGGAAAGGGTTGGCAGATACGCTGATCGGGCTTGCCCGACCTGCGCCACCTGAACCTTGATCTGCGCCCAGGTATCGCGAAGCTGCGGATTACTGCACAGTGCCAGATCGACCGCGCCAACAAGCGACAAGGGCTGACGCAAATCAACCTGCGGCGGGCATGGCGTGGGCATGGCGTCCCCGGGCAATGCTCGCCCGTCAACCAGATCTGCCGGCTGCGCCAGTAGCGGATCACTCGTCAGGCGATGCAAAATACCCGGCTGATCGACGGCTGGCGGAGTGGTATCCGTGGAACCAGCCCAACTCCGGCCAATATCAGACACTATAAATATCGACAGGCAAATCAATGCCCTGAACATTCTCTTGCCCGTCATTTATCGCTCGTGCATGCTCTCGGCCGTATGCCGTATCAGGGGCGAAAGGAAATATTCGATCAATCGCCGTCGGCCTGTCCGAATTTCCACGGTGCCGGACATACCAGGGTCCAGCGAACGTTTTGCACCATCCACATTCAACACAGGCTGCAGTAACGTGACCCGCACAGCGTATTGCAGCCCCTTTTTCTGATCTTCAACGGCATCACGCGCGATGACGCTGACTGTGGCTGGGATGGTTCCATATTTGGTGTAATCAAAAGCATCGATTTTGACTTCGGCGTTTTGTCCCGCATGAACGAATCCCACATCCTTGTCGGCAAGCATGGCTTCCATCGTCACCGAACTATTTTGCGGCACGATCTGCATCAGCGCCTGCGCCGCCGGAACTGCAGCACCAACCGTATGAATCTGCATTTGCTGCACGGTACCAGCAACCGGCGAACGCAGCACCAGTTGATTGATCTCGGCCTGAGTCTTTGCGGCATCAGCCTGGGCATCTGCCGCTTCCTTGGTGGCCTGCGCCAGATCGTCCTCTGCGTTTTTGCGAGTTTCAGCGACCAGCGAGGCCTGCTGAGTGCGAGCGGCATCCAACTGACCCTGCAAATCGACCTCGGCCTGTTTTTTGGTGAGCGCGTCGGTTTGTGCCACATCCTGGGTTTTCGCCAGCAGGTCATAATCCTCGGCAATGTGTCTTGCGATGGGCAATGCCGTGCCAAACCGGGCGATGTCAGCGTTCAGCCTGTCGCGTTTGGCCACAAAATCAGCCCATTGCCCCTGCAGATGCGCGGCGGATTCTTCCCACAAATCGTGTGAAACGCCTGTCACTTGCGGCATCTGCGGCGATCGTCCGCTCCGGATGGACGCAATCAACGCCTCTGATCGGGCGATCTGCAGTGCCGCCATCTGCCAGTCGGCCAGGCTCTTCTTTCGTTCGTTCTCGAACGCGCGCGAATCCAGAATGACCAAGGGCTGTCCGGCCTGCACCTGCTGACCGTCCTTGACGAGAATGGTGCGCACCGTAGCGACCTGAACCGCGGTAATGATTTTGGTTTGACCGTCGGGAATGATCTTGCCCTGGGCATCAACCGTGATATCGATATGCCCAAAAATAGACCAGAGTAACAGAACGACCAGCAACAGCACGAGCAATCTTGCCACCCAGCGCGCGGTGGGAGACACAGGCTTGTGCTGCAAGGCCAAGGCGGCCGGCAAAAACTCCGCTTCGTGAACACGAAGTGCGGGCGCCGTCATTTCATGCCGTTTGCCCCACCAGAATCGAAACACATTCGCATATCGCCCCAGCAGTTCGAGCCAGGCTTGCAGACGATGTCGAAGATTCATGCTGCTTCTCCGACCATCCCCTGTTGCAGGGCATACAAATGGGCATATATCCCTTGATGATGATGTATCAACTCATGGTGAGTGCCGATTTCCGCGATCTGGCCACGCTCCATGACCACGATCCGGTTGGCATCCCGCACCGCAGAAAGACGATGGGCAATGATAAGCACTGTGCGTCCGGCACATATCTTCCGCATATTGGCCTGGATGATGCTCTCCGACTCGTAATCCAGCGCACTGGTCGCCTCATCGAAGATCAGGATACGTGGGTTACTGATCAACGCCCGTGCTATGGCAATACGTTGTCTCTGTCCGCCAGACAGCCCCGTGCCATGTTCCCCGACCATGGTGTCGTATCCTTCGGGCAGTTCGCAGATGAATTCGTGAGCTCCGGCGAGCGTGGCCACTTCGATGATGGCCTCAATTGGCAAGGCCGGGTTTCCCAAGGCGATATTATCCCGCACGGAGCGGTTGAACAGCACATTCTCCTGCAACACCACGCCGATCTGCTGGCGCAGGGATGCCGTATCGATCACCGAAATATCCTGACCGTCGATCAGGACTCTCCCACGATCAGGAACGTACAAACGTTGCACCAGCCGCGTCAGAGTGCTTTTTCCTGATCCTGACCGTCCGACAATCCCGATGATTTCTCCGGGATTGATCTTGAGGGATACCGCACGCAACACATCGGCAGCGTCGGGACGATAACGGAACGACACCTGATCAAATTCGATGGA